>JAFAZZ010000255.1 GCA_019239375.1 Solirubrobacterales bacterium
ATGGCCCTCCAACAGCCGCTCGGCACCGGCTTCTCCAGCACCGTCAAAGTCCTCGCCTAACCCCGAAAACGCGCAGTCCCGGCGGGAGACTTCACCGCCGGGACATGCCGGCTCGCCGGCCGCGACGCCCGACGGGGCAGCAACGGCGCTGACCGAACCATGGCAGCCGAAACTCTCGGCTCCCGGCGCCAGGGGATCGGCATGCGTGCCGTGAGCTGCAGCAATCGCGCAACCGCGACAGTCAGTCGCAACAGAAGCTGCCTGGTGGGTTGATCAAGACGGAAGGGGCAGAGCCAGGCGGAGGGTCGCTCAAGGCTCTCCCTGGAAGTCGACGCCCACCCCGAATCATCGCGGCACGCGAATACCGCGCTGTCACCGAAGCAGGTCCCGACCACCGTCAGCGCGGGACCCCGCATTTCGCCACCTGCAGGTCGCGCCTCGCCATCGGCCCGGATGGCGTCCCTACCGTCAGCTCGAAAGCCTGCCTTTCTTCCGGTGCGGGTACGCGGACGTGGCGCCGGAGGCCCGTCCAGGGCCCCGCATTCATCTCCTGAGAGGTCTCACGGCCAAATTTGGCCGCGCGCTCCTGTTCGCCAGATCCAAGCATCGCGTGCTTGCAGGCTCGCTGCAAACGAGCGCGCCAAACCGGCAGTCCGCAGTGAGCCCGAGCGGCCTCCCGCAGATGAGCACCAGCGGCGCTCTCGCGATTGGCGTCGACGAGATGCCCGTTCCCAGAGGCAATCCAGAAGTGTCGGCGGTCGCATCGAGACTTGTGCTCGATGGCGGAGCGGGAGCCAAACTCCGCCGAATCGACGGTTCTGACACAGCCGGATCGGACGAATCTGAGCAGCGAGCTCGAGCGCCCCGGCGACACGCCTCCTTTCCCGAGCGAGGGACAGCGCGGCGTCGGCGCGTGCTTGCTCGATTTGAGCTAACCCCGACTGCCCCCTTGGACGACAACCACTCGTCTCAGCGCCGGCGCGAGGCTGCTGCTTCGACCTGGCGATCCACAAGTCGCTGGCCATCGAGCCCGGCGACGCTGAGCCGCGTTGGTACTTGGTGAGGCGGAGCGGCAGCGGCCAAGGAGCGTGATGTGTTTGCTCAGACCTCAGCGGCCGGGCCGTGAGCAATCGCTCGGCTCGGGCGCCGGTTCAGCAAAGCAGCACTGAGGCGACGCGACGCCGCGTGACGACTTCGGTTCGGATCCAAGCGTGCGCGACCCGACCCAGCGCGAATGCTTTCGTTCTCGGGCCCGCTCGGACCGCGCTGCTGCTATGCCACTCTATGAACGAGGGCCCGTTGTCAAGTCCTCTCGCCTGATGTTGTCAGGGGCCTGACAACATCTCGTTGCCATATGCCAGATGAGGGGCTGGTGTGTCAAGCGCGCAAGCAACGTCACTTCTGTGACCGGCAGCGCTCGGCGCGCTTGAACACCAGCATCCATCTGGCACTTGGTGGTCATGGCGCACGGGCGAGTTGGTGATGGTGTGGAGCGGTGCCCATCTCTCTATCGCTTCATCTCACGTCGAGGACTTGGTGTGATCGGGGCTCGCTCCGGTGGCGCATCTCGAAAAGGGACTGTCAAGCAGTCAGTGGCAAAACGGCGCCTGCCGGAACGAAGGGCTTAAACGGTTGGTTGCGAGTCAGCATGTACCAGATCGCCTCACTGAGCTTGCGGGCGAGCTCGATCTGCGCGATTTTCGGGCCACGCTGGCGGCCCAAGCGTCGACGGGTGCGCTGGTAGCGCTCCCGGTAGAGCGGGTGCGAGGAGGCGGCGATCGCGGCCTCCATCAGCCCCCAACGGAGATATCTGGGGCCGTGTTTGGAGATCGGTCCGCGGCAGTCGATCTCACCGGACTGGCTCACGCGCGGGCACAGGCCGGTGTAGCCGGTCAGCTTGACCGGCGAGGCGAAGCGGTTGATGTCGCCGATCTCGGCCGCGATCTTATAGCCGGTGATCCACCCGATCCCCGGGCAGGTCAACAGCAGCGGCAGGTAGCGGTGATCGGCACCGGAGCGCCGCAGCCAGTTCTCGATCTCGCCGATCCGGCGCTCGAGGTCGTCGATCAGCTCCAGGCTGGCCTTCACGTGCCCCAGCCACGGTTCGGGGAAGTCCAGGCTGGCCAGCAGCCGGCGGCCGGCGACGCCGAACAGGTCGGCCATCGGCACCTGATGGCCGTAGGCGATCAGCGAGGAGTGCACGCGGTTCTTGAGGATCGCGCGGTGCTTGACCAGATGCAGCCGCCAGCGTGAGCGTTCTCGCTCGGCGCGCAGTTCCGGGGTTGGTAGCCAGATCGCCGGCACCAGATCCCGAAACGACAGCTCCGCCAGCACCGACGCGTCGACTTTGTCGGTCTTGCACGCCAGTGGCGCCAGCCCCTTGACCCGGACCGCGTCAGCGACCAGCACCTCCCACCCATACCTCACCAGCTCGTCGTGCACGTAGCGCGCGCCGTTCATCGACTCCACCACCCCGCGGATCGGCTCCTCATAGACCGCCACCCGGCGGGTCAGGCCGTACAGGCCATCGCGGTCAAGCGCGGAAATGCTCCACCAACTCTCCCCCGCTGGAGATCACGCACACGTCAACACGCTTGCGACTCAAGTCCAAACCAACGTGCAACATCCACATTCACTTCCCTTCTCCTCAATGGCAGGCAGGATCAGCCCGGCGCATCGCGTAAGGTGAGCCCAGGTCGGTCCTTCGCTATGTCGTCAGCCCGGCCGCGCGGCTGCTACCGCGCGCGCCTGACCACAAGCTTTCGATCCGGAGGACCGACCTCCTGCTCGCCGGCAAGAAACCGGGCCCGAAGGGCCCCCCCTCGTTCATCACATTCGATTGCGGTAACCGCGCCGGGAGCGTGAGCGTGACCTCCGGCTATCCGCCGATTTGTGGGCCGCGCACAACCGACGGCCGGTGACATACGACGGCGAGCGCGCGGCGGCCAGCTCCCCCGACGGAGGAAGTGCATCTGCTTCGACGTCGTCACTGAAGCCTGCCCCGGGCTTTCGCTCCACGGGTGAGCGAAGTGCTCGGCGCCATCGAGCGGGCAGACGCAGACATTGGCAGTACCTGGTAGGGATGGCGTCGCGTCGACCGTCAGCTGGGTACGACCGGGCGGTCGAGCGCCGGCTCGCCGCGGCCTTGGCGCGCCACTACCGAGACGCCGAAGGCCTATCGATCGCTCAGATCGCCGAGCGGCTTGGGCTGCTCACCCGCGACGGTCAAGAGCTACTTCTACGACCCGTCTAAGGTTAATAAAAGACCTGCTGATAGCCACACGCGCTGACGCCGGTTTCGGCGCGACGCGCGCCGAGTACGCCCTCACGAGCGGATCTCGCTGTCCGCGCGTAGCGCGCCGGCGCGTCGGGACGTCCTAGCTCGGAAGATGCCTTACGCCGCTGGTCGTCGGTAGAACCGTCCTCGCCGTTCACGACGCAGCGGTCTCCGGACGCGTCTCGCCCGCAGGCGCTCCCCCGCACGGCCTCCTCGCGACTACCGTCGGTCTAGGAGCTCGGCCAATGGCTGAACAGCTGTTCAGCTATTCTTGTGTTCATGGCGCACGGCGAGAACAGGCACGACCCCGCGGAACTCGAGCCGGAGTTCGTCCAGGCGGTCGCCGACACGATGCAGGCGCTCGCGACGCCCAGTCGGCTGCGGATCCTGGGCCGGCTCCACCGGGGCCCGGCCTCGGTGAATGAGCTGGCGGCCGCGGTCGGGATGGAGTCCTCGGCGGTGTCTCATCAGCTCCGCGTCCTCCGACACCTAGGGCTTGTAGTCGGCCGCCGGGAGGGGCGACGGATCGTCTATGACCTGCACGACGATCATGTCGGCGAGCTGCTCGATCAGGCGATCGGCCACGTCGAGCACCTGCGGCAGGGACGCAGCAGCGGGGGTCTCGACGCGGCGCTTGCGGAGGCTTGAGGTGTCGGGCGCGCAGCATTCCATCAATGAGCATGAGGTCGGCCACCGCCATCGGCATCGGCCCGTGGATCACGGGCACTCGCATGGTCTCATCCATGACTCGATCAAGCGCTCGCGCGACGGCGTGCGCACCGTCCTCGTCTCCCTTGGCGTGCTGGGAATTGCCGCGGTCGCCCAGACAGTGGTGTTCATCCTCTCGGGATCCGTCGCGCTGCTGGCGGACCTGATCCACAACTTCGGGGACGCCCTGACCGCGGTTCCGTTGGGGATCGCGTTCCTGATGCGCTCCGAGCGGGCCGAGCGGCTCTCCGGCCTGTTCGTGGTCGCGGCCATCTTCATCAGCGCCTGCGTTGCCGGTGCCGAGGCCGTACAGCGGCTCATCCACCGCTCCCCGCCGACGCACCTGTGGGTGCTGGCAGCGGCGGGCGCGATCGGGTACCTGGGCAACCTGATCGCCGCCAAGGTCCGCTTGCGCGCCGGCCAGCGGCTTGACAGCCCGGCGCTGATCGCCGACGGCAATCACGCGGCCGCCGACGCCTACGTTTCGCTCGCCGTGATCGCCTCGGCCGCGGTCGTCGCGATCGGCGCACCGATCGCCGACCCGTTGATCGGACTCGCGATCACACTGGTGATCCTGCGCATCACCTGGCAGTCCTGGAACACGGTCCGCGGGCACGACCATCATCACTCCTAGCCCTGGGATGTCCTGACGCTTGTCGCCCGCGTTCCGTCAGACGGGCAGATCGCCGGTCGGCTGGTGATCAGCGGCTGGTCGCAAAGACGCCCGTGCGGAAGCGGCTCGCCTAAGCTCGACTGCCGCGACCCGAGCCGGCCTGGTCGCGCTGGCCTACGTGAGCGGGCTGATCAGGCCCGGGCGGTCGGTGTGATGTAGCGGTCGGGAGCCGCGTCGAATAGCTCGGCGCAGCCCTTGCTGCAGAAGTGGTAGTCGTGGTCGCGGTGGCGGCGGTGAGCGGCTGCCGTGGCTGGGTCGACGGTCATCCCGCAAACCGGATCCAGTGAGTCGCCCCCCTTGCGCGTGGTGGACCGGAACGGCCCGGTGTCGAACACCATCAGCGATGAGGCGACCTGCCCTCTGCGGACGGTGTTCCACTCGCTCACGAGCACGGATGTCGGTCCGGTCTTGGTCTCGACGTGGAACTCATAGAGGGAGCACACGTCATCGCCGTCTTGGCACTGGCGCAGGATTCGACAGCCGCGCGCGCCCGACACGACGTGCGCGACCGTCCGGCGCAGCGCATCCCGCCCAACGCTCTCTGTGATCGGACCGTGAAACGAGAAGTCCTCGCTGACGAGGGACGCTGCGGCGTCGACATTGCCGGAGGTATAGGCATCCAAGTACTGGCTGACGAGTTGCGCTGCGCTCACGGCTCGTCTCCTTTCCGGTTCATGGTCGGTGGCACGCGGGTTCAGCCGCGCCTGAGGAGCCGCCCGATCGCGGCCATCATCTCTTCGGTCCGCTCGTCCTGCTGGTCGGGCTGAGCGCCGATCACGCAGGTGTGGGCGTGGCCGTCGAGCAGCCCGAGCGCGACCTTGTCGAGGGCGGCTTGAGCGGCTGAGATTTGCGTGAGGATGTCGATGCAGTAACGGTCGTTCTCAACCATTCCCTCGATCCCTCGGATCTGGCCCTCGATGCGCTTCAGGCGCGCGAGCAGTTGGTCCTTGGTGGCGGTGTATCCCCGCGTGGGGGCCTCGGTCTTTGGCATGCAGCCGATCCTACCACAGTTACCCCTACCCCCATGGGGTATGTGATACGGTGGAGTAATGGGCGTTCTCGATGTGATCTGGCACGGCCTGCGGGATTCGTTCCTGATGGCCTGGGAGGTGTGGTGGGCGCTCGTGCTCGGGTTCGCGATCTCCGCGATCGTGCAGGCCTGGGTGCCGCGTGAGCGGATCGAGGGGCTGATGAGCGGCTCGGGCTTCCGCTCGGTCGGCTGGGCCACCGGCCTGGGCGCCGCCTCCTCATCCTGCTCCTACGCGGCGATAGCGATCGGCAAGTCGCTGTTTCAAAAGGGCGCCTCGGCCGCGTCAGCCCTGGCGTTCCAGTTCGCCTCGACAAACCTAGTGTGGGAACTCGGACTCGTCCTGTGGGTGCTCATCGGCTGGCAGTTCACGCTCGCCGGGTACCTCGGCGGGCTAGTGATGATCGTGCTGATGACCGTGCTGCTGCGGCTGTTCGTCAGCCCGGCGCTCGAGCGCCACGCGCGCGAGCACGCGATCCAAGCCGACACCGGCCACCAGCACCACGCATCTGCGACGCAACTCGGCTGGCGGGAGCGGCTGACCTCGATTGAGGCGTGGTCGGACGTGGCGCACAACTTCCGCGGGGACTGGCAGATGCTGTGGAAGGAGATCACGCTCGGGTTCCTGCTCGCCGGGTTCATCGCCCAGCTCGGCAAGGGCTTCTTCGAATCGCTGTTCATCCGCCACGCCCCGGTGCCGCTGCCGACGATCGAGAACGTGATCATCGGCCCGATCATCGCGGTGATCAGCTTCGTCTGCTCGGTCGGCAACGTCCCGCTCGCCGCGGTGCTGTGGTCGGGAGGGATCTCGTTCGCCGGCGTCCTCGCCTTCCTGTTCGCCGACCTGATCGTGATCCCGATCCTGCTGATCTACCGCAAGTACTACGGCGGGAAGTTCACGGTGCGGATCACGGCGCTGATGTTCGTCACCATGGTGATCGCCGCCCTGATCGTCGATGCGATCTTCAGCGCGCTCGGGCTGATCCCCACCGGCCCTCGCCCGACTCGCGCGGACATCTTCAGCTCGATCACCATCAACTACAAGCTCGCGCTGAACGTCCTCGGCGTCGCGATCTTTGCCGCCATGTTCTGGCTCACCGCCCGGCGCGGCGCCACCGACCCGGTGTGCGGGATGAAGGTCGACCGCCACAAGGCGCTCGTGACCGAGCTCGGCGGCCGCCGACTGTACTTCTGCTCAGAGCACTGCCGGCATGCCTTCGAGACACGCGGTGCGGGCCGCGGCGACGGGCGGGCGCGCGACGAGCACGCCCGCACCGAGCCCGCGCGCCGCTGA
>JAFAZZ010000262.1 GCA_019239375.1 Solirubrobacterales bacterium
AGATCGTCTCCGTCACGGTGAACGGGTCCACGGCCCGACGATTGTAGGTTCGGGCGCGCGCCTCAGGCCGCGCGGTGATCGGTCAGCCGCATCGTGTGACCGAACTCCGGTCCGTGCACGACTCGCGATTCGAGCGCCGCTTCAGGCCCCTCGAGCACGCGGCACAGCTCGCAGTACACCACGCCGCCCTCGCGGTAGTAGACGCGCTCCCCGATCAGCGGCGTGCGCCGGCAGCCGTGGCAGCGCTCGCGCACCGCATCGCAATGATCGACAGCCCTCCGAACCAGCGCGATTTGGAGCTCCGGAGCGCCCGCGTCGGGATGATCCCAGTCCGACATTCCCGCTTGTTCGGCGCTTTGCAGGGGGTTCCTGCCCGGCTTGAGGAGGCCCTTAAGCGCCGTTGCTAAACAACGCTCTAACCCCCCGCCACCCGTCCCGAGGCTGCGCAGGGTCTTTGACTCGGGGGATATCATGGCTGGACCGGCTTGTCCAAGTCGGCGAGTTTGCAGCCCGTAACAGAGGAGAAAGCGCCTTCTATGAAAGCTTGGATGTCGGGCAATGGTGCGGGGACCGGAACGTTCAGATGCACGGATTGCGACTATCCCGTGTCGCTCGACGCGGTGGACGAGCTGCCCACCTGCCCGAATTGCGGCGGGACCGAGTTCGTCCGTGCGTCGCTGTTCACGACCGCCCAGACGAGCGTGCTCGAGGTGGCGGCCGACGACGATGATCAGGTCTGGCTGGAGGAGATCCGAGACGGCCTGCACGAGCCGGGGCAGTATCTGGCCTACCGCAGCGAAGGCGAGGATCCCGTGGCCTACGCGCTGCAGCGGGAATGGACACGGATCGGGCGCAGCCTCGCTGCCGACATCCGCTTCGATGATCCGACCGTTTCGCGCCGTCACGCCCTGATCGTCCGCCAGCCGGACGGCCTGCGCGTGCTCGACGACCGCAGCCTCAACGGCGTGTTCGTCAACGGCGAGCGGGTCGAATGGAGCACGTTGGCCGACGGTGACGAGATCGTGATCGGCCGCCACCACCTGCACTTCGTCGACGTGCCTGTGGTCTCGGGCATGCGCTACAGCCACGCCGCCGAGCACGGCGCGACCGCGCCCACAAGCTGAGTTCAGCCACTCCTCTGGTGAACGGCCGGCGGGCGACCGCTGGCCTATAGTGGCTACCCGGCGGCGATGGCGGCGACGATCTCGGTTCTCTCCCAGAAGGGCGGCACGGGTAAGACGACGGCCGTGCGTACGCTGACCGACGTGCTGCGCCGGGTCGATCTGCGCGTGCTGGCCATTGATCTTGACCCGCAGGGCAACCTGTCGGACTACCTTGACGTCGATCCCGAGGCCTCCCCCACGATCGGCGATGTCCTCTCGGGCCGCGCCAAGGCGCAGGGCGCAATCCACGACGGGATCATCCCGGCCAACCTCGCCCTGGCCGAGGCGGAGCTTGCCCTGGGGGGCAAGATGGGTCGTGAGCTCGCCCTCAAGAAGGCGCTGCGCGACCTGCGCGACGACTATGACGTGATCCTCATCGACTGCCCGCCGGCGCTTGGCCTGCTCACGGTCAACGCCCTCGTCGCCTGCGACTATGCGCTGATCTCGGCCGAGGCCCAGTACTTTTCCCTTCAGGGGGTCGAGCAGGCACTCGAGGTGATCGAGCTGGCGCGCGAGAACCTCAACCAGGATCTCGAGTGGCTGGGCGTCGTGCTGAACATCGCCGACATGCGCACCCGTCACTCGCGCGAGGCCTTCCACTCCCTGCGCCAGCACTTCGGCGAGAAGCTGCTCGAGACCACGATCCGCTCCTCGATCGCCTACGCCGAGTCGGCCGAACGCGCCGTCTCGATCCTCGACTACCGCCCCGACCTGGCCGCCGATTACCTGACCGTGGCCGAGGAGCTGCTGAAGCGCCTAGGGATGGACGAGCCGCGCCAGCGGGTGCGCACGCTGACCAACGAGGTCGTCGGGGCCAACGCCTGATCTGGGCCGCCTGCGGCGGCATCCATGGGGCCGGTTCCGCCGGGCGTCCATGCCCGGCGGGGTCACCGCGGACCGCGACCGCCCGGCACGGATGCCGGTCGGAATTGGCGGTCTCGGCTCGGCCCGCTCGGCATCCGGCCTCGCCTAATCGGGCCGGCCTCGACTCATCCGACGGACGCCGGCGAAGCCGGCCCAAAACATCACACCGAGCGCTGGTAGGAGCGGAATGCGTTCGTCGCAAAGGCCAGGCAGACCACCAGGAGCGCGGCGAGGAACCCGGCACGCGAGGCCACCACGCCCCAGTCCGGATGAGCCGAGGTGGCTGTCCGGCCGGCCACCACGGCCCAGTTGACCGGGTTGACGTCCGACACGCTCCGCATCCACCTGGGGATCAGATTGGCGGCCAGGAATGTGGTCGATAGGAAGGTCAGCGGCAGCACGATGAACTGCACCGCGCCGATCAGCGCCTCCTCCTGGCGCATGATCAGGGCGAAGCCGTTGGATAGCGCCCCGAAGGTGGCGCCCAGCAACGCGGAGACGGCAAACAGAGCAGCCACGCCCCCCACC
>JAFAZZ010000487.1 GCA_019239375.1 Solirubrobacterales bacterium
CGGGATCGCGGTCGGGCAGGCCGCCGCCGCCGACCTCGAGGAGCTGCGTGAACACGACGGCCTCGACGCTCCCGTCTCCACAGCGTACGGCACCGGGCCCCTACAGCCCGGCGTGTGGGTGCTCACGCAACCGTTCACGCCCCCGCCTCCGTTCCAGACCGCGCAGACACCTTGGATGGCGTTCATGCGGCCATTCCTGCTGAGAAGCACCTCCCAGTTCCGCGCGCCATCGCCACCCGCGCTCACCAGCACGCAGTACGCGGCCGACTTCAACGAGACCAAAGCCTACGGCGCGCTGAACAGCAGTCTCCGCACCCCCGAGCAGACAGCGATCGCCCAGTTTTGGAACGCCAACGGGATCAACGTCGACAACCAGACCCTGCGCGACATCGCCACCCAGCACGGGATGGACCTCCTCGACACCGTCCACCTGCTCGCGATGGGCGACCTAGTGATCACCGACGCCGGAATGGCGTGCTTTGACTCCAAATACACCTACCAGCGGTGGCGCCCAATCACCGCGATCCAACATGCCGACCTGGCCGGCAACCCCAACACAACCGCCGATCCGAACTGGAGCCCGCTGCTCCCGACGCCCAACCACCCCGAATACCCGGCGCAGCACGGGTGCATCACCAGCGCCCTCGCCCAGGTCATCGCCACCGCGCTCGGCACCGATGACATCAACGCAACCATCCCCGGCGCACAAGGGGGCTTCACCACCCTGACCACATCGCAAACCTTCGCCACCGTCCAAGACCTCGAGGAGCAGCTCGTCAAGGCGCGCGTCTGGGCCGGCCTGCACTTCCGGACCTCCGTCCTCGCCGGCGAAACCCTCGGCACCCGGGTCGCCAACTCGACACTCACCCACTACTTCCAGCCCACCGACCAAGACGACGAGAACCACCGCAGCTAACCCCGCTCCAGCCGCCACAGAGGGGCCCCACCCCGGGGCCCCTCCCTGTGCTACAGCAAGCCCCGACAACCACGAGCCCCTGCAGAAGCATCAACTGCGACGGGGCGCGCTCTCGAGGCTAAGCAAGGTCAGGCACGGCGCTGGCCACCACGTCTACGCCGCGCCCAAGCTAGCGCTTGGTTGACAGTCGAGCAGCACTCGATCTCTATCGGAGACGCCTCCTACCCCACGACGAACCAGGAGCCGAGTCCATCTGGGTCGCTGCGGACGACCTGCGACTGTCAGGCTGCGGCGGCAAAGTCGGCTCCTCGAGACGAGCGCGCTGCATTTCAGGGAGCTAGCTCGCCTTAGTCGCGTACTTCCGCTTCGGCCCGCTCGTTAGCAGCAAGCCTGCTAGCACCCAGACGGTTTCGTGCGCGATTTCCGCGCGTAGGAGGGACGACCAGGAGAGATCGGGCGAGATGTCTCTCGCCGCCTGGATGCGGGTTCGCCCGCCGCGGCGGTTCGCTTTGTTTTGCGGGCAGCACCGCCCTCTGCTCGAAAGATCCCAGGGAGTTGGGATGGCGCCACGTTATGGCGAGTCCTACGGTGGTTGCCAGGTCCAGCGTCGGCTGGAGAAGCGAGCAAACGGAGGATCGATGTCAACTGCCAACAAAGCGATCTCGAGGCGTTTCACCGAGTTGTTCAGCACCGGCGACGAGACGCTCGCCGGTCGGATCCTGAGTCCTGACGTCGCCAGGTGAGCTCAGCCAGGCAGCGATAAGGAGCTCAGCGCAGCGTGCGTCCTGGCGTCGCGGTCTCACCGCGGCATCGGGAACGCGCGCGTTTCCTAGATGCGAAGAGGAGAACAAATGTTGAAGACAAGACGACAGGCGGAGCACCGCTCGCGCGGGTTGCTGGGACCAGGCGGCGTGAGAGGGTCCGCGGTAGGCAGGACGTCATTGGGCCGTCATGACGCGGCCGTTCGCACGACCGCCACGGACTCCCTGACCCCACCGCGACGCTCCTATAGAGACGGTGGGCACCAGCCCGCCGGCTCGGCGCCGACGCGTACGAGCGGCGGGGCCCTGAGATACGCCGTTCGGATGGTGAGCGTGCTCGCGGCACTGGCTGCGTTCGCGAGCGTGGAGGTCAGTGCGG
>JAFAZZ010000058.1 GCA_019239375.1 Solirubrobacterales bacterium
CAGCGGCGAGGAGTTGCCGGCGGTGACCGTCCCGTCCTTTACGAAGGCCGGCTTGAGCTTGCCCAGCTTCTCGAGTGAGGTGTCGGGACGGATGTTCTCGTCGCGCTCGAGCTCGATCCCGGGCACCGGGATCACCCACTCGCCGTAGAAGCCGCTCTCCCACGCCGCCTGGGCGCGCTGGTGGCTGCGCAACGCGAACTGATCCTGCTCGTCGCGCGTGACGCGATAGATGCCGGCCAGCTTCTCGGCGCTCTCGCCCAACGAGATCGTCCACTGGTCGGGCATGTTTGGGTTGACCATCCGCCAGCCGAGCGTGCTCGACTGAAGCTGCTGATGGGAGGGCGGGAAGGCGCGCTCGGGCTTGAGCAGGATCCAGGGGGCTCGACTCATCGACTCGACGCCGCCGACCAGCACGACGTCGGCTTCCCCCGTCTCGATCTCACGGCTGGCCTGCATGGCGGCATCGAGGCTCGAGCCGCACAGCCGGTTGATCGTGGAGCCGGGCACGCTGGTGGGCAGGTCGTTCAGGAGCCAGGCCATCCGGGCCACGTTGCGGTTGTCTTCGCCGGCCTGGTTGGCGTCGCCGAACAGCACCTCGTCGACGCGTTCGGGCTCGAGATCGGGGGAGCGCTCAAGAAGCGCGCCGACCACGTGCGCGGCCAGGTCGTCGGGCCGCACCTTGGCCAAGGCGCCGCCATAGCGGCCGAACGGGGCGCGCACGGCGTCCAGCACATAGGCCGCACTCATCGCTCGAGCAACTCCCGCAGCTTGCCGAGCTCCTCGTCGGTCGGCGGCTCGGTGGTCTTCAGCTCCTCGGTCACCCTGAGCTCCCAGCCCGTCTCCGCGAGCACCTTCGCGACCTCGACGCCAGGATGGATCTGCGCCAGCACGAGCTCGCACGTCTCTGGGTCCGGCTCGAGAACGCCGAGGTCGGTGATCACCGCAGTGGGTCCGCGGCCGCGGAAGCCCAAGCGCTCACGCGACCCCGGGCCGTCGCCGTGGCCCACCGTGGTCACGAAGTCGAGCTTGTCCACGAACGTGCGCTTGGCGTGGGGAGCGATCACGATCACCTCGCCGCAGCTCGCGGCGATCTCGGGCGCGCCGCCGGCGCCCGGCAGCCGGGTCCTGGGCCGCGTGTAATCGCCGATCACGGTCGAGTTCAGGTTGGCGTGCCGGTCGATCTGGGCGGCGCCCAGGAACGCCACGTCGATCCTCCCCGGCCCGATCCAGTAGTTGAACATCTCGGGCACCGACACGACCGCGTCGGCGGTCTCGGCCAGCTCGCCGTCCCCGATCGAGAGCGGGATGTGGAACGGCTTGGCCCCGATCGTGCCCGATTCGTAAACCAGGATCAGCTCGGGGTTGTGGACCATGCGGGCCAGGAGCGCCGCCGTGCTCGGACGGCCCACGCCGATGAACACGGTCTTAGTGTGGCGCAGGCGGCGGGCGGCGACGATCGTCTGGACTTCGCCAGCGGTGACCTCGGGCACGGTGACGGTCATCTCTTCGATACTTCCTTCCCCAGAACGTTTTCCTTCATCCACGCGGTGAACTGTTCGCGATCGCGGCTCATTTTGTCCCAGAACTTGTAGAAGTCGTTGTCGCGGTCGGTAATGCCGAGGCTGTAGGAAGGCTGCGACCCGCCGGGCGCCTCGGCCACCGCGGTGATCACCCAGTGCGGGATCACGATCCCCCCGGGCTCCAGCTCGAGGCCCTCGACGATCCGCTCGACCGTGACCAGCGAGCGCTGGGCGGCGAGCACCGCCTCCTTCTGGACGCCGGGAATCCCCCACAGCTGGACGTTGCCCTCGCGGTCGGCCTCCTGGGCGTGGACGATGGCCACGTCCGGGCGCAGCGCCGGCACGGCGGTGAGCGTCTCCCCGGTGAAGGGGCAGGTGATCGGCGCGACCGTCGTCCGCCCCATCAGATCGGTGCCCACATATCCCCGCATGACGGCCATCGGCAGGTCGGCCGCGCCGGCCGCGTACCGGTTGGCCATCCCGGCGTGGCTGTGCTCCTCGAGCTCGACGGGGCGCGGCCAGTCATGCTCGATCGCGTCGCGGAACCGGTGCAACCCGCCCACCCCGGGATTGCCGCCGTAGGAGAAGACCAGCCGGCGCGCCACCCCCATCCCGATCATCTGGTCGTAGAGGAGGTCGGGGGTCATCCGGATCAGCTCGAGCTCGCGCCGAGCCTGACGGATGATCTCGTGGCCGGCGGCGAACGGGATCAGGTGGGTAAACCCCTCAAGAGCCACCGAGTCGCCGTCGCTCACCAACCCTGCGACCGCGTCGCGCAGCGACATCAGCTCGGCCACGCTACCCCTGCAATCGTTCGCCATGTGAACAGACGATCACATGCCGAACTGTATCGCTTCGGCGGTACGCCCGGCCGAGGACGCAGCTTCGCGCGCAGTCGTTGAGCGCCGCCGGGTATGGATGCCCGGCGGAACCGGTCCCAGGGACGCCGCCGAAGGCGGCCCATCAAACGCGCGGAGTGACGGTACAGTCGCGGCCGGCCGCCAGTCCGACCAACAACTGGGGCGCCAGCAGCGCGAGCAGGACGATCAGCGCCGGCGTCCAGGAGCCGGTGGCGTCGTGTACTGCCCCGATCAGGAGGGGACCCGCCGCCGCGACCAGGTAGCCGACGGTCTGGGCGAGGGTGGACAGCCCAGCGGTGCTCGTGACGGTGCCGCCGCGGAGCACGATCAGCGTGAGCGCGAGCGGGAACGACGCGTTCTGCCCGAAGCCCAACAGGACCACCCACAGGTACGGGGCCGCCGTGGGGGCGAGGATGATCCCGAGCCAGCCGGCGGCGGCACAGCTGACGAAGGCCAGGACAAACAGCCGCTGGTCGCGCGCACGAGTGGCCATCGACGGTACGGTCAGCGCGGGAACCAGGCCGACGAGCAAAGACAGGCTGAGCAGCACCCCGGCCCGGACGGTGCTGATGCCGTGGCTGTGGAACACGCTGGGCAGCCAGGCGAGCGTGGCGTAGAAGCCGGCCGATTGGGTCGCGAAGAACAGCGTGACCGCCCACGCCACGCGGTCGCGGAGCAGCGCCCGGACGCCGTGGGGCTCCTCGTCGCGGGGCTGGCTTGCCGGTTGCCGGCGGGCGAGCTGCGGCGCCCACACAGCGAGTGCAACGGCGGCGGGAAGGGCCCAGATGGCCAGGCCGGGCCGCCAGCCGCCGCCGAAGGCATCGGCGATTGGCACGGAAATGCCGGCGGCCAGCGCGGCGAAGCCGATCAGCGCGGTCGAGTACATCCCGGTGAGCAGGCCCACGTGATCGGGGAAGTTGCCCCGCACGAGCACCGGGAGCAGGACGTTGCCGACCGCGATGGCCATGCCGGCCACCGCCGTCCCGAAGAAGAGGAAGCCGAGCCCCGGCACCAGCCGCACGAGCAGGCCGAATAGGACCAGCAAGAGCGCCAGCGCCACCGTGGTCCGCTCGCCGAGGCGCCGAGACAGCCTCGGGGCCAGCGGCGCGAGCGCGCCAAAGCACAGCACGGGCAACGTGGTCAGCACCCCGGCGCCGGTGGCCGATAGGCCCGTGTCGGCCCGGATCCGGTCGAGCAGCGGCCCGATCGCGGCGGCCGCCGGCCGCAGATTCGCCGCCAGGAGCACCATCCCGATGGCCAGCAGCACGGAGGCCCGCGGCCGCTGGAGGCGCGGGCGGTTCAAGCGACCGTCTTCAGCGGGTCGCCGAGCGCTCCGCCCGCGAGCCACTGCGCGCCCCGGCCGTACAGACGCTCGACCGCCGGCCCAGCCAGGCCCGGCATGTCGCGCTTGACCTCGAATCCGATCTGCGATTGCACGTACGCGAGGTGACGGTAGCCGGCCGGGAAGCTCATCAGCAGGTTGGGTTCGAGGGTCAGGCTGGCGCTGGGGTCGAGCGGGTCGAGGCGGTCCTTCTCGTAGATGGGCTGGCGGAGCACGATGCCCCACCCCCCATGCGCGGACTCGGTGGCGCCGCGGCGCCGCTCGAGGAAGTCGTAGAAGCGTCCGGTGCAGACCACATCGCAGGTGACGTCGTGGACCTCGGCCCGCTGGGAGATCGTCATCTTGGTCTGGGCGACCGCGCGCGCTCCGGCCAGGTCGATCGACGTGCCCCCGAGGAAGTGCAGGATGCTCACCCCGCGCTCGAAGCCCTCGCGGCTCACCCGGATGAAGTCGCGGGCCGGTCCCTGGAACCAGGTGGCCATCATGAAGCCGTCGTCGTGCCACACGGTGGCGAAGCGCTCCCAGTCGCCGGCGTCGCGCCACAGCGCCCAGCTCTCGACCAGGTCGCGGATGAGCGCGCGGTCGTCGCTCACGCCGGCGTCGGAATGCGGCTGGTGGGCGGAATCGGCGGGCCGGGAGGATTCCCGCTGAGATCCGGCGTGCCGTAGGTGTGGAAGGTCTCGATCGTCTTCACTCCCCAAGCCTGGCCGCGGGCGCGCTCGGCCTGGGTCCAGACGACCGGCTCGTAGGCGGGGTCGAAGATGAAGTGGGTTCCGGTGGTGACCTCGACCCGGTTGCCTCCGGGCTCGTAGACGTACAGAAACATGCCCTGGGCCACCGCGTGCTTGGAGGGCGCCGCCTCGATCGGGACATCGGCGTCGAGGAACAGATCGGCCGCGCGCAGGATCTCCTCGCGCGTGTCGACGAACCAGGCCAGGTGGTGCAGCCGCCCGCGGCCGCCGGCGTGGTCGGCCGTGTAGATGAGCTCGTGGGCGGCGATCGACAGGCTCATCCAGGCGCCCTGCTCCGTGCCGTCGTCGTTGACGACCTGCTCGTAGAGACGGTAGCCCAGCTGCTCGGTGGCGAAGCGGCGGTTGGCGGCGACATCGCGCGCCAGGACGTTAACGTGATCGATGCGCTTGACCGAGGCGCCCCGGTCGACGTGGCGCTGGGGGACGTTCCTCAGACGGGGCCGCAGGTGCTCGGGCGGGACGTAGCGTTCCTGCTCGTAGAAGATCTCGAAGGGGTGACCGTCGGGGTCTTTGAAGGTGTACGCAGAACCGTGGCCGTGATCACCGTCGTTCCAGCCGATGCCGAGGCCGGTCTGCTCGATGGCGCTCACGCGCCGCCCGAGGGCCTCCGGACTCCAGGTCCGGATCGCCGTGTGGCCGAGGCCGGGCAGCTCGGACTCGGTCAGCTTGAGCCCGTAGGGCTGGTACTCGCCCCAGCCGCGCAGGAACACCGACTGGCTCTCCTGGTGCTCGATCTCCATCCCGAACAGGTCGACGAAGAAGCGCAGGCTTTCGTCGGGGGAGGGGGTGAGCAGCTCGGCGTGGGCGATGTGGGCCAGGTCGTGGATGGGCTCGGCGCTCATCGTGCCGCCTCGACCTTTTCCCGCAGCCCGTCGAGGTCGTAGGAGAGCTCGCCGGCTTGCAGCTTGAGGCGCTTGACGCGCTCCTTCTTCTCGCGCTCGCGCGATGCCTCGAGCACGTCGCCTACGCGATCGGGTTCGATGACGGCCACTCCGTCGGCGTCGAGAACGAGCACGTCGCCGTTTCTGATCGTGGTCCCACCAACCGTGACCGGTGCGCCGATCGAGCCGGGAACTACCTTGCCGGCGCCCTTGACGCGGATCCAGCGGGCCCAGATCGGGAGGTCTAGCTCGGCCAGCTGCTCGACGTCGCGGACCGAGGCATCGACCAGGATCGCCGCGGCCCCGTGGGCCTTGGCCTGCGTGGCCAGCAGCTCGCCGACCAGCGCCACCGGTCGGGGCTCGGGCATGGTCAGGACCAACACCTCGCCCGGCTGGAGGTGAGCCATCGCCGCATGCACCATGAGGTTGTCATCCTGGCCGCAGAGAACGGTGCGTGCCGGGCCGGCCACGCGGGAGGCGGGCAGGATCTGGATCAGGTCGGCGTCGACGTAGCCGCCGCGACCGGCCGCCTCGTACACGGTCGCTGAGCCGAGCTCGGCCAGTTCCCGATAGGTCTCGCTCGCGGTCATAGCGCGCTCACCACGTTCGGGGTTACCCGCTGGAAGGCCTCGGCCTGCCGGATCTCCTGATTGCCGGACGAGCGCCGCGCGTGGTTGCCCCGCTGGTCGGCCCGCTGGGCGTAGTAGGTCTGGAGGTACTTCTGCGCCTTCATCTCCTGCATTGCCGTCAGCTTGGCCTCCATCACACTCGTGATGTCGACGAAGGTGTTCGGGGTGAAGTTGCACAGCTCGGGCTGGTGGGGCTCGAACAGGTAGAACACGGGAGGCGTGATCGTCTTGAACGCGCTCGATACGCCGGCGCCCGCGGCGAGCCCGCGCGCGCGGTTCACGGCCGCGTAGGCGATCGGGTGGTCGGGGTTGAAGGGGTCGGTGTCCGTGTGCGTGATGAGGACGTCGGGCGCGAACGCGCGAATCTTGTCGGAGATGAGGATGAGGGCGTCGCCGTCGATCTCGAGCGGATAATCGCCCAGGTCGAGCGACTCGAAAGTCGCGCCCAGGGCCGCCGCGGCCCGTTCGGCTTCTCCGTGGCGGACCCGCTTGACCTTCTCGATGGTCTGGCCCTCTTCCTTCCACAGCTCACCCGACTCGCCGCGTTCGCCATAGGAGAGGGCCACAACTCGCGCTTCACCGCCGTTCGTCGTGGTCACCGCGCACGCCCCGCCGGCGCGCCACACGAAGTCGGCCGAATGCGCGCCGATCACCATGAGTCGCTGAGCGCTCACCGTCGCTGTGCTCCGGCCACGATGCGCGTGTTGACGACAGCCATGACATACACCTCCTCGTCCGCGAACCCAGCGTCGAGCAGCCGATCGACCATCAGCGCCATGCCGTCCTCGACCGGCGGGTTGAAGACCTGGCCGAGGTCGGTCGAGAGCACCGAATTCTCCGGGCCGGCGGCGCGGATGTTCTCGATCCAGCGCTCCCAGGTGACCTTCCCGGTATGAGGCGTCGTGAAGCAGCGTTCGAGCAGGGCGCCCTTGTCGGCCAGAGCCCGCTGGTCGTCGACCGAGAGGTCCTGCGAGGGGAACTCGGGGTGGGTGATGACGATGTCGGTCACCCCCGCGTCCAGAGCCGCGTCGACGACGGCGAAGATCTCATCGCGACTGAGGTGGCCGGTGGCCAGGAGCATGTTGTGGCGGGCGATCATGCCAAGGACCTCGTGCAACTCGGGGACGACGGTCCCGTCGGCGTTCACGACCGGCACGGGCTCGAGTTCAATGCCCTGTTCACGAAGCTCGAGCTGGAGCTTGACCCACACCGGTACCTTGGCGCCGGCAGGCGCCTCGCGTTCATGCGACTCGTTCACCGAATCGACGGTCGGCAGCCATACCGTGCGAGCGCCTTCGCGAGCGGCGATTTCGACCGCGAGCGGGTTGATGCCGCCGACGGCGCGGTTGAGCGAGATCGCGCCGAGTACGTTGATCTCCGGCACGGTTGCGCGTACCACGGCGGCGCGCTCCGCGGTCGAGCCATAGTGCGACTTCAGGACGAAACCGTCCAAACCCAACTCGGCGAACTTCCGCGCCAGCGTGATGTCGTCGATTTTCCGCTCAACCACGTCGGGTGAGATGTGCATGTGGGTGTCGTAGGCCCCGCGTAGGAGCTCGCGCGCGCGGTCGGAGGGACGCTGATCGCTCATGGCTGATGACCCCGAAGGGCCTCGGCCACGTGGGAAAGATGCGTCCGCATCGCCTGCTCGGCGCCGTCGGGATCGTGTGCGGCGATCGCCTGGACGATGGCGCTGTGCTCGCCCAGCGAACGCTCGCTGCGCCCGGGCAGGAGGATCGTGCGGTACTGGAAGCGGACGAGCTGGGACTTCAGCGTCGCGATCAACCGAGCGGTGGTGGCGTGAGCCGCGAGCTCGAGGATGCGGCCGTGGAGCACCGCGTTGAGGTCCGAGGCGGCAAACAAATCGCCCGCGTCGAGGCGCCGGCGCATCTCGGCCAAGATCTGCCTGAGGTCCTCGATGTCCTCTGAGGTGGCTCTGCTCGCCGCGTGCCGGGCGGCCAGGCCTTCGAGGACGGCACGCGTCTCGAGGATCTCGACCGCCTCGCGCGCGCCGACCAGCCGCACCCTCGCGCCGCGGTGGCGCTCGTGCTCGACCAGCCCCTCGTGCTCGAGCCGGGCCAGCGCGGTGCGTACGGCGGAGCGTCCGACTCCGAGCTCCCGGGCGATCTCGAGCTCGACCAGCCGCTCGCTGGGTTGGAAGCGGCCGGTTACGATGGCCTCGCGCAGGCGATCCTCGGGGCGGCCGCGGTCGATTACGCCATCACTCCGGGGATTGTTGACAATCTCGTCAACCATCGCCGGGCAGCTTACCGTGCGTAAGGTCATGGCGCGAGTCGGCTCCGTTTTCGATGTGCGCCGGCCGTTAGCCGGTGCGGCGGGCGAGATGCACCGCGGTGCGATTGGACCGAGGATGAAGAAGGCGAGCAGCGCGAAGGCGAGGCTCTGGTGCAGCGTGCTCGGGCCGCCGGTGCCGTGCGCGGGACTCCAAGGGTCTGTCCAGCGTGTGCATGACGCGCCAACACGTGGCGCGGGACCGACGGAGTGGCGTCTCAGGCTCCTCAGGTGTGCCTGACGCGCCAACCCGCTTTGAAAGCGGACGCGGTGGCGCGCTACGCACCCTCGGTCAGGCGGTGCGGCCGGGATCGACCACGCACCAGCGCGCTCTGCACCCTCGGTCAGGCGGTGCGGCCGGGATCGACCACCGCGCCACCGTCCTCGTCCGTCTCGCTCGGGGCCAGCACGATGTCGTTCTCGAGCGAGACCCAGGGGCCGTCGATGCCGGCGGGGCGCTCGGGGTCGTCGGGCGAGCGTTCGCGGAAGGTGCGCAGGAGCGAGGGCTTCACGGCGAACACGGTGTCAGAATCGAGGTAGTCGCTGGCGGCGTCGAACACGTGGGTGGTGACGGTCTCGTAGCCCCGGGCGCGCACGATCATGTGGATGTGGGCGGGCCGCCAGGGATGGCGGCCGGTGGCCTCCAGCATTCTGCCTACCGGACCGTCGTCGGGTATCGGATAGGGCACCGGGCGCACGGCGATGAACGCGTAGGAGCCGTCCTCTCGCGCCAGGTAACGGCCGCGCAGGTGATCCTCCTCGGCTTCCGGCCGCTGGACCGCGTAGAGCATGTCGGCGCCGTTCTGCCACACGTCGAGCTCGGCGCCGGCAATCGGCGCGCCGCTCACGTCGAGGACCCGGCCGCACACCCAGGCTGGGATGCCCGCCCCGCTCTCGACCGCCATGCTCTCGCCATACTCGCGTAGCGGCGAGCCCGGCACGTAGAAGGGCCCGAGAACGGTCGACTCGGTGGCGCCGGCTGGGAGCTCATGGGCGAGCGCATCGACCAGCATCGACAAACCGAGGGCATCGGACCACAGGATGAACTCCTGGCGGCGCTCGTCGGTGATGTCCCCGGTGGCCGTGAGGATTGCGATCATCTCCCGCCACTCCTCCTCGCTCAGCGACACCTCGACCGCGAAGGCATGGAGATGGCGCACCAGGCTCTGCATCAGCTCGCGCAGGCGCGAATCAGAGCAGGCTTCGAAGCTCGCCGCCGCCGCGGCGGTGATGTCGGCCGGCGTGGTCTTGGCGGGGCGGGTGGTGGCCACTGGCTACTCCCCCACGACCGCTTCGACCAGCAACGGCTTGCGCCTTCCGGTGAGCTTGGGCATGACCTCGTCGAGCGTCCGGATGAGCTCTTCATGGGTCTCCACGCGCACGGACGGGCACCCGAGCGAACGGGCGATGCCGCCGATGTCGACCGACTCGAAGCGCGGCCAGGCGGCGGCGCCGCCCTGCCGGCGAGCGAGCGCATCCATGATCGCGTAGCCGCCGTTGGCAAGCACGACGAGGAGAACGCCGACGTCATAGCGGGCGGCGCTCCACAGGGCCTGGATCGCGTACATGGTCGAGCCGTCACCGAGCACGGCCACCACCGGCCGGTCGGGAAGACCCATGCGCAGCCCGATCGAGCCGGCCAGACCGAAGCCCAGACAGCCGTTTGCGGTACTGAGGAAGCCGAACGGGACGCGCACCGGGATGCGCCGGTAGAGCTCCGGCTGGCTCGAGGGACACTCCTCGACGAGCAGCACGTCCTGCGGCAGGCGCTCGGCCAGCGCGTCGAGGACGTGCCCGGGGCGCAGTGGCTCTCCGGGCGCCGGTGGGGGCAGCGGCGCCGGCCGGCGCAGCGGCTCGGGCGCGCTTCGGGCGCGCTCGGGGAGGAGGTCCGCGACGGCTCGGCAGGTGGCGCCGACGGGCGCCACCACGGCCAACTCGCACGGGCTCCGGTGGGCCTCGGCAGGATCGGCGGTGAGCACCGCCACGCGCGTCTCGGGCTCGACCAGCCCGACCGGCTCGTCGAACAGGTAGGCCCGGAACGCGCTCGTGCCGATCGTGAGCAGCACGTCGTAGGGCGCCAGCGAGTCGTGCAGCAGCCGGCGCTGCCACGGCAGGTGGCCGGCGAACAGCGCGTGATCCTGAGGGAAACCGACGCGGCGGGTGAACGGCTCCTGCCAGACCGGGCAGTTCAGCCGCTCGGCCAGGGCCAGCACGGCATCCCAGTCCTCCTCGTCGGGCGCCCCGACGACCAGGGCCGGCGCCTCGGCGCCGGCGAGAAGATCCGCGAGCTCCTCCACCTCGCCCGGGTTCACTGAGTGCGGGCGGAGGATCCGCGCCGGCGCCCCGGCCGCGAGCTCATCGGCAGCCTGGAGCCAGTCCCCCATCGGCACCACGACCAGCGCCGGACCGCGGGCCGCTTTGGCCTCGTGGTAGGCCCGGGCGATCGCGCCCGGCACGTCCTGGGCACGGCTGGGGAGCTGGCGCCACACCGGGTACTCTCCCGCCAGCCGCTCGAGCGCTCGGCCGGTCAGGAACGGCTCGAAGGCGATCTGGCGGCGGTCCTGCTGGCCGACCACGATGACCAGGGGTGCCCGACAGTCGCGCGCGTTGGCAATCGCGTTGACCGCGTTGCCTAGGCCGGCGGCCGTGTGGAGGTTGACGAACGCGGGCTCCCCGCACGCGAGTGCGTACCCGGCGGCCATCCCCACCACAGATCCTTCGTGCAGGCCGAGCACGAAGCGGATGTCCGGCGGCAGATCGGTTAGGAACGCGATCTCGGTCGAACCCGGGTTGCCGAAGATCGTGGTCAGCCCGTGCCGGCGCATGACATCGAGCACGACATCGCGCACCGTAGGACCCGTGACTTGCCGGCGATTGCCGTTCCCATCGTCGGTGGCCCCGGCGTCGTCGCGCGTCGTGGCGGCCTCGACGCGGGTCGGCTCGGTCATTGCGGTTGATCCTACTCGCCGCTCGGTGCTGATGGCGGGTGTCGCCGATGCCCACGGTCTCGTCGGGCGCCCGCGGACTCGTCGCCGCAGCGCGGTCCCCTCGGATCGCCCCGCGCCGGCGTTCGCTACTGTGCGCATGCCGAACAGACGATGAGGGCAGCGTGATGAGCGATCGACCGGCGCAGAACTCTGATTTCGTGCAGTCCCTGGAGCGGGGGCTGGCGGTGATCCGGGCATTCGACGCCGACCACCGCGAGCTCGCTCTGAGCGAGGTCGCGCGGTTGACTGGGTTGACCCGCGCCGCGGCGCGGAGGTTCCTGCTCACGCTGGTCAAGCTCGGTTACGTGAATTTCTCGCAGGGACGGTTCTCGCTGCGCCCGCGGGTGCTCGAGCTGGGCTACGCCTACCTATCGAGCCTCAGCCTGCCGGAGGTGGCGATGCCCCACATGGAGGCGCTGGTGAGCCAAGTCAACGAGTCGTGCTCGATCGCGGTGCTCGACGAGACCGACATCGTCTACGTGGCCCGCGTCCCGACGCGGCGGATCATGAGCATCACGCTCGCCGTGGGCACGCGTCTGCCGGCGTTCGCCACCTCGATGGGCCGTGCGCTGCTCGCCGGCCTGCCGGACGAGGAACTGGAGGAGCGCCTCGCTCGCATCGAGATCACGCCGCTGACCTCGCGCACGGTCAAGGACAAGGACGCCCTGCGCGAGATCCTCACCATCGTGCGCCGACAGGGCTACGCCGCGACCGATCAGGAGCTCGAGGAGGGCCTCCGGTCGCTCGCGGTCCCGCTGCGCAGCGCCGCGGGGGCAGTGACCGCCGCGCTGAACCTGTCCGTGCACGCGAGCCGCGCCTCAATGGCCGCCCTGCGGCGCGACTTCCTTCCGCTCGCGCTAGGAACCGCGGCGGCGATCGAGGAAGACCTGCGGGGAACGGGCGACGCGCACGGCGGCTCGTTCGCGTTGCCCCAGCCGTAAGCGGCCGCCGTGCGGCCCGTGCGCCCCGGGGCGATGTGCGGCGCTCAAGCCGTGCCTCAAGATCGCCTCGGGAAGCACATCGACGGCCGCGCGGACCGTGGCGCCGTCGACCCCGGCGCTGATGAGCTCAGAAGCGGCCGCCGTCAACAGAGGCGGCCGCGAGGGTGAGTGGGCGTCGGAGGCAAGCAGGAACGGAAGACTTGACCGCGCCAGCGACAGGGCGGCATCCCGCGCCTCCGGACCGTGTCGTCCGGTCAGCGACGACGCGTTGATCTGGATGACTGCGCCGAGCGCGGCCAGCTCGTGCAGCGCCGCTGCGGGAGTCGTGGGAGAGCGCTCGGGATGGCCGATCAGCACGCCCATACCCCGCCGGCGCAGCTCGTTCGCCGCCCATTGGAGGCTGACATCACTCTTGACCAGCGGCGCCTCGAGCAGCGCCCACCGCTCCCCCGGCGGACCCTGGGCGATGATCTCCAGCTCATCCTGATCGAGCCGGAGGAGGTCTTCGGGCGACAGCTCGGCCCCGCAGCCCAGCTCGAGCTCGACGCCGGCCTTCCGCAGGACCTCATCCAGGCGCGCGGTGAGGCCCGGCAGGGCCTCGATCTTGGCCAGGCGAGCGTGCGGCGTGACCACGACCCGGCCGGTCCCGTCGGCCACGGCCAGGCGGGCGAGCCCGATCGCCTCATGATCATCGCACGGGCCATCGTCGACGCTGGGCAGAAGGTGGAAGTGAAGTTCGGTCCGCATGCTGACATTTCTCACGATAGCCATGTTGGATTCCGACTCAGTCCCCAAATCTGGGGATGAGCTCGGGGTTTGCCTATCCCCACAGGGGACAGAATCAAGCCAGAGCCGCCGCAGCTGAGGCAAGTGCACGGCGTGGCGGAGCACACAGCATGGGACGGACGGACGTCGCCCTTCCGGCGGCCCTCGCACGGACCTCGCGTTGCCAGCAACACGACGGAGGTCCTATGACCGTTATTACAATCACATCACGCGACCTCACGCGTGTCCCGGACGAGGTGCTTCTCGACGCCTACCACGCAGACCGCGATCCACGCGCCCGTGAGGAGCTCGTACGACGCTTCCTACCGTTCGCGCGCAAACTCGCGCTCCGCTACGTCCACAGCCGGGAGCCGCTCGACGACCTCGTCCAGGTCGCCTCCGTCGGGCTTCTGAACGCGATCGAGCGGTTCGAGCCGGGTCGCGGCAAGAAGTTCACGAGCTTCGCCGCTCCCACGATCGTGGGAGAGCTCAAGCGCCACTTCCGCGACAAAGGCTGGACCGTGCACGTGCCACGCGATCTGCAGGAGCGCGCGCTGGCGGTGAGCCGGCATACGGAGCGCCTGTCGGCACGGCTGGGTCGCTCGCCCACGCTCGACGAACTCGCCGGCGCCCTCGACTGCACTATCGAGCAGGTGATGGAGGCGATCGACGCCGCCCACAATTATCACCCTGCGTCGCTCGACGCGCCGGTGGCCAACGACGGCGAGGACCGGTGCGCGCTGGCCGAGACGCTGGGCAACGAGGACGACGGGTTCGAGCTGGCCGAGCACCGCCAGGCGCTGGCGGCAAGCTGGTTGACCCTCAGCGACGTGGAGCGGGAGGTGCTCAGCCTGCGTCTCGTCCACGAGCTGACCCAGCGTGAGATCAGCCAGCGAATCGGCTGCTCGCAGATGCACGTGTCGCGTCTTTTGCGCCGCTCCATGATCCGTCTCGACGCTGCTGCGCTGGCAAACTGACGGGCGAACCGCGCTTCAGACGCTTGCGCTCCGGCGCTTTGGGTAGCCCCTTAAGCGCACGGCGTTATGAGTGGAGAGATCGATGCACCCTGGGTCCGGCTCGAGCTGACCAGCCGGCCTGAGGCCGCAAGGCTCGTGCGCGGCATGGCGACAGCGGCCGGGCAGGCGCTTGCTTTCGATCCCGAGCTGCTCGCCGACGTCAACACCGCCGTCACCGAGGCGTGCAACAACGTGATCCTGCACGCATACGGGTCCCGTGCAGGGCCCCTGGCGGTCGAGATGGCAGCCCCGGCGAGCGGGATCGAGGTCCGCGTCCGGGACCAGGGGCGCGGCATCCGCTCACCGGTGCCTGACCGCGAGGGGCTGAAGGTCGGCCTGGCGCTGATGAGCGCGCTTGCCGACCGCGCCGAATTCCTCAACGTCCCCGATGGCGGGACCGAGGTCCGACTGTCGTTCCGCATCCCCACGCGGCCGCGTGGGGCGCCCTGGCCTCCGAGGCTCGCGGAGCGCGCCGGCGCCTCGACCTGGCAAGCGGAGCTCCACCTGGGGCTGACCGGCGATGTGGTGCTCACGGTCTCCCCCGTGACGCTGCTCGGGCCCGTGCTCGGACACATCGGCCGCGCGCTTGCCCCCAGCGCTGGCTTCTCGCTCCAGCGCTGCTCAGATGTGTACCTCCTGAGCGACGTCCTGGGGACGCTGGCCAGGCAAGCCGCACAAAGCAGCACGATCAGCGTCGCGCTGGGCGCACGCCACCAGCTACTCGAGTTCGCGCTGGCGCCGCTGCGCATCGGGACGAGCGCTCGCCTAGACGAGGCGGGCGACCCGCAAGGCCACCGGACCCTGGCGCGGCTGACCGAGAAGATCGCCGTCAGCACGTTCAACGGCCACGAGACCCTGCGGGTCTCGATGCGCGATCACCTCCGCACGTAGGTAGCGCCTCGCCGGTGGCGCAGTCGTCCCGCCTCAGGGCGAGCCGGGCGCCTGGTCCACTTCGAGCAGCTCCTCGGGCGAGTCGACGATGGTCAGGTTCTCGGTGACGCCGGTCAGGTCGAAAAGCCGCTGCACCTGCTCGCCGCCCTTGATCAGGGCGAAGCGCCGGCCCGATTCGTGCGCTTTCTGCTGGGCCTGGACGAGCAGGTG
>JAFAZZ010000313.1 GCA_019239375.1 Solirubrobacterales bacterium
CGCTGGGGCGTCGACCAGGCGGCGGGATCGGACAGCTCCTCCTCGAGCGCTTTCAGCGACGCCTCCGCCTGCTCGATCTCGCGCTCCAGGCGCTGCTGCTCACGCGCATAGTCGGGTTGGCTCGCCGTGCGGACCGATTTCCCGCGCTGGGCCGGCGACTTGGCCGCTTTCCTCGCCGCGGCTTGCCGCGCGCGCTCCTCGCGGGCGCGAACGTATTCCGGCCAGCCGCCTAGGTAGCTGTGGAGCGTTCTGTCCTCGATCGCCACGGTGCGCTTGCCGACGGCATCGAGCAGCGCCCGGTCGTGCGAGACGAGCAGCAGTGAGCCGGCGAACTCCCCCAGCGCCTGCTCGAGCGCCTCACGGCTTTCGAGATCGAGGTGGTTGGTCGGCTCGTCGAGGATCAGAAGGTTGGCCCCCGATTGAACGAGGATGGCCAGCGACAGCCGCCGGCGCTCGCCGCCGGACAGCACCTCGAGCGGCTTCTCCGCCTCCTCACCGGAGAACAGGAAACGCCCGAGCAGCGCGCGGGCCTTGTTCGGGGTGAGCCTGGTGAGGTGGGTCGTGGCCTCGAGCACGGTCCGAGCGCTCCCCGCCGCGAGCTCTTCCGCGTGCTGCGAGAGAAAGCCGAGCTTGACGTTGTGGCCGGTGCGGAGCTTGCCGGTCACCAATGGCCCGGTCCCGGCTTGGGGATCGTTCAGTTCCCGTCGACCCGCGAGGGTTTCGATCAGCGTGGTCTTGCCCGCGCCGTTGGGCCCGACCAGCGACACATGCTCGCCTCGCTCGAGCCACAGCTCGACGTCCTCGAGCAGCACCCGATCGCCGACCGCGACCCCAGCGTCTTCGAGCTCGAATACCACCCGGCCGCTGCGCTCGGGCGGCCTGAACGAGAATTCCAGCGTGGTGCCGTCGGACGGGCCGCGGGACAGGCGCTCCATCTTGGCCAGCTTCTTGGCTCGTGACTGGGCCTGGCGCGCCCGCGTGCCGGCCCGGAACCGGGTCACGAACCGCTCGAGCCGCTCGATCTCCGCCTGCTGGCGCTCGATCGCCCGCCCGAGCGCGAGCGCGCGGGCTGCCTTCTCCCGGCGCCAGGCGTGCCACGGCCCGTTGAAGAAGCGTCCCCGACCGGCTTCGAGCTCGAGTACCGAGGTCCCAACCGCCTCCAGGAACCATCGGTCGTGGGCGACGAGCACGATCGCGGCGTCGAGGCTCGCAAGGTGCTGCTCGAGCCATTCGAGCGACTCGATGTCGAGATGGTTGGTCGGCTCGTCGAGCAGCAGCAGGTCGGGTGCGCCGGCCAGCGCACGCCCGAGCGATGCACGGGTCAGCTCGCCGCCGGAGAAGCTGTAGAGCGGCCGGTCTAGGTCTTTGTCGTCCCGGAACCCGAGGCCGTGGAGGGCGGACAGCGCCCGATCGCGCCAGCCGTATCCGCCGGCGTGTTCGAGGCGGGCCTGCGCGTGCGCGTAGTGACCGAGTGTTGCCTCGTCATGGGCCCCCTGGGCCATTGCCTGCTCGAGCGCAGCCAGCTCCTCCTCGATCGCGACCAGTTCTCGGGCACCGGTCAGCACGTACTCGCGCAAGGTGAGATCGCGCTCGCGAGGGGGGCGCTGGTCGTGGAGCGCGATCTTGGTGTCCTTGGCCAGCACGAGCTCGCCGGCGTCGATCGACGCCTCGCCCGAGAGCATCCGCAGCAGCGTCGTCTTGCCGGCGCCGTTGCGGCCGGAGAGCGTCATCCGGTCGCGGCGCTCGAGCTTGAACGAGATGCCGCGCAGCAGGGGATCTCCCGCTACGTCCTTCCCGAGGTCAGAGGCAATCACCACCGCCATGTCGACGATTCATGGTATGAGGCCAGGGGCCGCCCGGACGCTCCGGGTTGGCGGTCGCGGCGAGCCGTGCTTGCGCGATACCCCGGCGCGCGCGACCCGCGCCACCGGCCCGAGCGGTACGCTTATCCCATGACGCGACGCGCCAGGATCATCGCCGGGCTCCTGACCACCGCAACCGTGCTGCTCGCGCTCGCCGCGCCGGCGCTCGCCACCTCGCACTCCGGCGAGGGCTGGTTCGGGGAGACCAACGACGTGAACATCACGAACGCGATGTTCCTGACCATCATCTTCTTCCCGACGGTCATCATCATC
>JAFAZZ010000438.1 GCA_019239375.1 Solirubrobacterales bacterium
GACGCGCAGTCAGCCCTTCTCGATCGGCACGTTGACGAGGTTCCCCCACTCAGTCCAAGAGCCGTCGTAGTTCTTGACGTCCTGCTGGCCCAGCAGCTCGTGCAGCACGAACCAGGTGTGCGCCGAGCGCTCGCCGATCCGGCAGTACGCGATGATCGGCTCGCCGGTGAGCACGCCCTTGCCGCCGTACAGGTCGCGGAGCTCAGCGGCCGACTTGAACGTCCCGTCCTCCTTAACCGCCTGAGCCCAGGGGATTGACTTGGCGCCGGGAATATGCCCGGCACGCTGCGCGCCCTCGCTCTCGTAGCCGGGCATCGCGATCAGCTCGCCCGAGTACTCCTGCGGCGAACGCACGTCGACGAGCTGATGGGAGTCCTGCAGCGCGGCCAGCACTTCGTCGCGCTTGGCGCGAATCGACTCATCGCCGGGCTTGGCCGTGAAGGCCGCGGCCGGATAATCCGGCACATCGGCCGTGGTCGGGCGGCCTTCAGCGATCCACCGCTCGCGCGGCCCGTTTAGCAGCTTCACGTTGCCGTGGCCGTAGTACTTCAGGTACCAGTACGTGTAGGCCGCGAACCAGTTGTTGCGGTCCCCGTACAGGATCACCTGGTGGTCGTTGGAGACGCCGCGGCGCCCCAACAACGTGCCGAAGTCCTCGGGGCCGAGGAAGTCGCGCTTGACCTGGTCCTGGAGGTCCAATCGCCAGTCGAACCCGATCGCCCCCGGAATGTGCGCCTCCTTGTACAGCGCCGGGTTCTCGTCGACCTCGACGATCCTGATCGTGTCGTCGTTCAGGTGCTGCTCGAGCCACTCCGGCTCGACCAGGACGTCCTTCGCGTAGTCGGCCAACTTCGTCCTCCGAATTCCGATCGACTTTTATATATTTGTTTTCAGTTTATCGCGGCCGCTGGGGGCCGCCATCGAGCGCACGGTCCACCGCCGTGACCGCGGCTCGCGTCCAGGCGGAACCACCGGCGGGGTCAGCGCCGAGCAGGACGTACGGGATCCGGGAGTCCTCGCAGCGTTCCCGGACGAGCGCCGCACCCCGCGCCAGGACGTCCGGCCCCACCGAGCCGGTGGCTTCGTACACCACAGCGCGCACGGTCGTGTCGAGCATCCGCGACAGCAGCATCTCGAGGCGGGAGCCGTGTAGCGCGAAGAGCTCCGCCGGCGTTCCGACTGCCGAGCCCAGGAGCAGGCAGGCCACGGCAACGTGCTCGAACGAGCGCGCCAGCGTCGCTACCACGTCAGGATCGCCGATGACCGCCTCGGCGCCCGCAGCCTCGATCGCACTCACGCCCGCCGCGGACCGCGTCGTCCCGCGGACCGTGTGCCCCCGCGCCGCCAGCTCGCGTGCGAGCGCGCGCCCGCGGCAGCCGCATCCGATGATCAGGCAGCGCGCCAACGGTTACGGCCGCGCGCCGTCATTCCCTCTGCCTGCGCTCGCGCAGCAGCCGCGCCTCATACTCCTCCGCGGTGACCTCGCCCTCCCCTCGGCCGCGCTTGCGGGCGTTGTGCGCGCGGAGCATCTGGTCGAGGTCCTCCGCTTCGAGCTCCTCGCGTCGCTCGGCCAGTTCGCGAGCCGACTGAAGGCCAACCCGCTCGAGACCTGACCCCGGGTTGTGGGAGCCCAGTAGCCAGAAGATCAGCACCAGCGCGGCCAAGCCGCCGACCACCACGAGGCTAAACGGGTCCACCACCCACCGAGTCTAGGCTGCCGAGCGCAACTTCGCCCCCGAATGCGGTGTTTTCAGGAGCGTCAATCGCCACCGCCCGGGAGGGAGCCGGGAATCCGGCGGAGGCACCACACACCCAACGCTTCGAAAGGAGCGCTCATGCGCCCACGCTTTGCCGTGCTGGCGACGGTGGTGACCACGCTCGTGGCCGTTGTCGTTCCGAGCGTAGTCACTGCTGCGCCGACACATAACCGCGGTCTCACCATCAACGCGATCCCGAACCCAATCGATGCCGGGGAGGGCGTGTTCATCTACGGTCACCTCAACGTCGCACCGGTGGCCGGTGAGACGGTCATTCTCTACCACCACCTCGCCGGGTCGGGCCGCGGGTACACAAAGGTCGGCCTGACCCCGACCGACTCACATGGCTTCTACGAGTTCACTCGCGCCGAGAACGTGGTGATGACGAACCGCAGTTGGTTCGTGCGGCAGGCGGGTATCAGTCAGATCCACAGCCGCACCGTGTTCGAGCGCGTGGCCGCGCTGGTCAGCCTCAGCGCCAGCACGTCGAGCGCCGTGACGGGGCAGCCCGTCGTGTTCACCGGCCACGTCGACCCGAGCCACGCCGGCGAACCGGTGGTCCTCCAGCAGGAGACGCCTTCCGGTGAGTGGCGCGACTTGAGGACCGGCCGTCTCGACGGCGCGTCGAATTACTCGATCACCTACCGCTGGCGCTTCACCGGCGATCACACCGTACGCGTCCTGTTGGGCAGTGATGTCCGCAACGTCCGCGGGGTCGCCAACCCCGTCACGGTGGCAGTGCAACAGAAGCAGGTGCCCGGTTTTACGATCAATGCGTCCGACCAGTTGATCGCCTACGGGCAGCCAGTCACGCTCTCGGGCGTCCTCGACAACGCGACGGCGAACACGCCGGTGACCCTGTGGACCCGGAACGTCTACCAGAGCCAGTTCATTCCGGTTGCCGACACCACCACCGGCTCCGGCGGTAGTTACACGTTCGCACCCCAGGTGCCGTCATACAACACCGTGTACATCGTGCGCACTACCCTGGCGCCGCACCGGCACAGCGCGGCACTGTTCGAGGGTGTCCAGGACCTGCTCACGCTCATGTCGGGCTCGACGAGCTCCGAGATCGGCGGACATGTCACGTTCACCGGCACCGTCCTTCCCGACAAGGCCGGTCACGTCATCTACCTGCAGCGCCTCGGCCCCGACGGTGACTGGCACAACGAGGAGCCCGCCATCGTCACCAACGCATCCACGTTCCAGTTCGGCTGGGCTTTTGGCAAGGCCGGGACCTATCGGTTCCGCGCCCGCATCACCGGCGATCGCAGCAACGTCGGCGGCGCGTCGTCGGCGGTGACCGTTCAGGTCTCCCCCGCGACCACCACGTCGTCGCTCCCGCCCGCCTCGTAGGGCACCGGCCGGGCGCAGGGGCGGCGTCGCCGCCGCCCCTGCTCCGGTAGCGTCCCGGGCATGGACTTCGAGCTCACCGACGAGCAGCGCCTGGTTCGTGAGACCGCGCGTGCTTTCACCGACAACGAGATCGTCGAGCGCGCGCGTGAGAACGATCGCCACGAGCGCTTCGACCTAGATCTCGTCGAGAAGATCGCCGACCAGGGCTACCTCGGAGCGATCGTGCCGCGCGAGTACGGCGGCGCCGGCCTTGACTACCTGACCTACGGGCTGATCGTGGAGGAGATTGGCCGCGGGGACTCGGCCATGCGGAC
>JAFAZZ010000379.1 GCA_019239375.1 Solirubrobacterales bacterium
GGCCGAGGCCGGCGAGGGCAAGCGGGCGGCCCAGCTCTACGAGCGCATCTTCCTCGGCTACGGCGACGACTCGGTGGCGCAGCTGGGCGGCGCCCACGTCGCCTGCGAATGGGTCTCGAACGTCCTGACCAAGGTGCTGCAGCGACCTCGCCTGGCTGCCTACCTCGAGCAGTCCACGCGGTACATCGCCTACGACGGGACGATGCCCGACCCGCCCGGCGGATATCGCTATTACCGCGATGCTTCGCTCGGTCCGGACTACGAGCGGACGATGGACGAGCTGTTCGCGATCTATTCGCGCGCGCTGCCCCGGGTGTGCGATTGGGCCGAGCGGGAGTTCCCGCGCTGCGGAAATGAGCCGGCCGCCGCGCACATCCGGGCCATCAAGGCCAAGGCGCTCGATCTGCTGCGAGGCCTGCTGCCCGCCAGTTCGCTTTCGCATATGGGCATCTTCGCCACGGGCCAGAGTTATGAGCAGCTGATCCTCCACCTGCTCGCTCATCCCCTGCCCGAGGCGCAGGCGTACGGCCGGATGATCCTGGACGAGCTCAAGGTCGTGATCCCGAGCTTCCTCACACGGGTGGAGCGCCCCGAGCGAGGCGGCCAGTGGACGCGCTATCTGCAGGCTCGGGCTGGGGCCGCCGAGGCCTGGGCGGCGCGGCTGGGCTTGGACGCGGCGGACACCCGCGACGGCCCAGTCGGCTCGTCGGTCACGCTGCTCCGCTTCGACGGCGACGAGGACGACCTGCTCGCCGCGATGCTGTTCGAGGCCGGCGCCACATCGGAGGAGCGGGTGCGCGAGACGGTGGGCGCGCTGAATGACCAAACCCGCGCCGCGCTGCTCGCCGACCTCGCCGGCGAGCGCGCCAACCGCCGCTACCGGCCCGGGCGCGGTCTGGAGACGCTGCGCTACAGGTTCGAGATCGTCGCCGACTACGGTGCCTTTCGTGACCTGCAGCGCCACCGCATGCTGACCATCCAGTGGCAGTCTCTGACGCCCGATCTGGGAGCGGACGTGCCCGAGCAGGTAGAGCTTGCCGGATGCGGCGAGGACTACCGCCGCGCGCTTGAGATCTCCCGCGAGGAGTACGAGCGACTCGTGGATCGCGGCCTAGCCACGTCCGCTCCATACGCCCTGTGCCTGGGCTACCGGATCAGGTTCGTGCTGGACCTGAACGCTCGGGAGGCGATGCAACTGATCGAGCTCCGTTCCGGGCGCGAAGGCCATCCGAGCTACCGGGCTGTGGCCCATGAGATGCACGCCCAGATCAGCGCCGTGCATCCTGCCGTTGGCGCACTGATGACCCACGTCGATCGCGACGCGGAGCCCCGCCTGGAACGGATCCTGGCCGAGATGCGAAGCCACACGCGGGCCGCCGCGAGCGCCTGAGGTCAGCCGGCGACCCGCTCCTGCTCGCGCTGCCTAAGCTCAATGCGCCGGATCTTCCCCGTAAGCGTCTTGGGCAGATCGGGCACGAACTCGATCAGCCGCGGGTACGCGTAGGCGGAGTGGCGGTCGCGGACGAACGCCTTGATCTGTTCCGCGAGCTCGGGTGAAGGCTCGTGACCGGCGGCCAGCACGACGAACGCCTTGACCACGTTGCCGCGCCGTTCATCGGGTGACGCGACAGCGGCCGCCTCGGCTACCGCGGGATGCTCCAGGCACGCCGACTCGACCTCGAACGGGCCGATCCGATAGCCGGCGGCGAAGATCACGTCGTCGGCGCGCCCCTCGTACCAGAAGTAGCCGTCCTCATCGGCCCGGGCGGCGTCCTTGGTGTGGAACCAGCCGCCGCCGAACGCCTCCTCGGTGTCCTCGGGCGGACGGTTCCAGTAGCCGAGCGGATAGTGGGGGTTCGACCGGGCCTTGAGGCAGATCTCGCCGCGCTCGCCGGCCGGGACCGGACGCCCGTCCTCGTCCAAGATGGCCACCTCCCAGCCTGGCATGGGCCGGCCCATCGAGCCTTCGCGGACCTCCATGAACGGGTAGTTCGCGCACAGGGGGTAGGACTCGGTGAGGCCGTAGTAGTCGAGCACGGTGATCCCGTACTGCTCGCGGAACCAGCGAATCGCTTCGGGGTTGAGCGGCTCGCCGGCCGAGCAGACGATCCGGAACTTCTGCGGGTAGCGGGCGCCCGCGTCGGTGATCGACATCATCGAACGGATCGCGGTCGGGGTGGCGAACACGTTGCTCACGCCATGGCGGGAGAGGAAGTCGAGCTGCTTGGCCGGATCGAAGCCTCCCTCGCGCTGGTAGACCGCCTGCACGGCGCCGAGCCGCCAGGGGCCGAGCAGCGGGCAGATTCCCGCTGCCCAGGCCCACTCACCCATGCCGTGGAACAGCTCGCCGTCGCGCAGGTCGTGGCAGTAGATGAACTCCTCGTGGGCGAGGATGTAGCGGTGGTCGTGGAGGATCCCCTTGGCCAGGCCGGTGGTGCCCGACGAGTAGTAAAGCTGAGCGGGATCGTCGGCCGCCGTGTCGATCGGTTCGAACGCGGTCGATCCGCGCGCCAGCAGCTCGTCGTCGAGGATCAGCACGTGCTCGACCAGATCGCGCTCGACGCGCCCGGTGTTCGCTTCGTTGGTGACCAGCACCTTGGGCTGCGAGTCGCGCATGCGGTGGCGAATGCCCTCGTCTCCGTAGAGCACCGACATCGAGAGCAGGATGGCGCCAGCCTTCCACGCCCCGAAGAACGCCGCTGCGGTCTCCGGCGTCGGCGGCAGCAGCATCGCCACCCGATCGCCGGGCTCGACGCCGTGCGCCCGTAGCACATTCGCGAACCGGTTCGAGTTGTCCTGGAGCTCGCCCCAGTCGACCTCCTGGATCCGCCCCTGGAAGTCCTCGTGGATCATCGCCAGCTTGTCTCGCGGGTGCCGGTCGCACACGTCGACCGCGATGTTGTAGCGCTCAGGCACGGTCCAGTGATGCTGCTCGCTTGCCTGCTCGTAGGAGGTGAAGGTCGTGGTGGCGCTCATCGGCCCATCATCGCGCTCTGGGACAGCCAACACAAGCGGCGGGCGGCGAGGCCATAAGAACCGTCACAAGCGTCGGTAACCTATCCATGGCTCACCATGGAATTGGTTCTGGGCGTAGCGCTGGGCGTAGGGATCGCCGCGATTGTCGCGGCCGTGTGGAGAGCTCTGCGCGCGCCGCGCACCGCCGGCCTGCCCGCCGCCGCGATGCAGGCCGCGCTGCATGCGGCGACCGCGACCCTTCCCCATCTGCGCATGGGCCTGACCGGCCGCACAGCCGAGCGCGCCGCCCCCCACCTCCGGGCGCTGACCGGGGCAGCCGCCATCGCGCTGGCGGACACCCGCGCCGTGCTGGCCATCGATGGTGAGGGGCGCGAACAGGTACGACCGGGCGATCTGCTCTCGCGGCTGCTCGAGCGCGGCCGGGAGAACCGGCTCCACATCGTGCCCCGCCTCATCTCCTCGGATCCGACCTGCCCCCTGCGCTCCGCCGTGCTGGCGCCGCTCGTCGCGCAGGGCAACCGGATCGGAACCCTGATCGCCTTCTACCGGTCAGTGGGCCGGCCCAGCCATCACGAGCTCCGGGTAGTCCAGGAGGCGGCGAGTCTGGTCTCGGCCCAGGTCGAGCTGTCGCTCGTGGCCGCCCAGGAGGAGCGCGTGGCCCAGGCCGAGCTCCGAGCGCTGCGGGCGCAGATCTCGCCTCACTTCATCTATAACGCGCTCGCCGCGGTGGCGGGCGACATCCACGCCCGCCCCGAGGAAGCACGCGACCTGCTGATCGACTTCGCCGAGTTCACCCGCTATCTGTTCCGCGACGGGCGCTCCTACGTCACCCTCGGCGAGGAGATCGACCACGTTGAGCGCTACCTCCGTCTGGAGCAGGCCCGCTTCCGCGACAGCCTGCACGTCAGCATCGAGGTTCCGCCCGATATGCGGTGGACCGTGGTCCCCGCGATGTCGGTGCAGCCGCTGGTGGAAAATGCGGTTCGCCACGGGGTGGAGCGGCGGGCCGGCACGGGGCGGGTGGCGATCTCGGCCCAGCGCGTGGGCGGCGACGTTGAGATCCGCGTCGCCGACGATGGTGTCGGGATCGAGCCCGAGCGGCTCGAGGCCGTGCTCGCCGGCGCGGGTGGAGGCATCGGCGTGTCGAACGTGGACGCGCGGCTACGGGCGACGTTCGGCGAGCCCTACGCGCTGCGAATCGAATCCAACGTCTCGCAGGGGACGACTGCGGTGATGACGGTCCCCAACCTCCAGGGGGAGATCGCGCAACCCGAGCTGGCGGAGACGGTATGAGTGCCGACCAGCTGACCATCCTCGCCGCCGATGACGAGCACACCCCACTGCAGGATCTGGCCCGCCTGCTCCGGAGCTTCGCCGGGGTGCACGAGGTGGAGTGCGCCTTCGGCGGGCATGACGCGCTGCTCAAGGCCTCCAGCCAGGCCTTCGACGCGATCTTTCTCGACGTCAGGATGCCCGACCTCGACGGGGTCGAGCTGGGGCGGGTTCTGAGGCGCTTTGCCTCCCCGCCGCAGCTCGTGTTCGTGAGCGCCTACGACAGTGCGGCGGTCGAGGCGTTCGAGCTCCGGGCGCTCGACTACCTGCGCAAGCCGGTCAGCCGGCGCCGGCTCGAGGAGGCACTCGAGCGGGTCGCCGCCGCGGTCGACGCAGCCGAGGGGTCGCCCAGCGCCAACGGACGACGCCCTCGCTCCCCGGCGGCCGGCGGCGAGAGCGAGATGGTGGCGGTCTCGGCGGCGCGCGGGGGATCAACCCGCCTGATCAACCGCGGATCGATCCTCTACGTGCAGTCGCACGGCGACTTCGTCCGGATCGTGACCGAGGACGGTCGTTACCTGCTGCGCAACACGCTGAGCGAGATCGAACGCCGCTGGGAGCCATTCGACTTCGTCCGCGTGCACCGCCAATACCTGGCCAACCTGGCTCGTGCCGTCGAGCTCCGACCCCTGCTCGGCGGCACCGCGGAGCTCGCCTTCCCCGGTGGCCAGGTCATCCCGGTCGCCCGCCGGCACGTCTCCGGCCTTGGCAAACACCTGGGCGTCTGACAGCTGTGGCGTGAGACCCCGGTCGGAGCCCCCTCGCGCCCGATCACCGGCGACCCGGGATCCGGTGGGCCGGCGCACGGGGGCTCCGAGTGGGATTCACGCATCCGAGCTCCTCGCCCGACCCCGCTCGAACCCACGAGAACGGTGGCCGGCGCCGGAGAGCCCCGAGCGCGAATCACACCCCGAGCGCGAATCACACCATCAAGATTCCTCAGCCTTGTGCTCCTCCTGGATCTTCCCCTCGAGCTGCTTCATGACATCGGGATCGCGGAGCGTCGTGACGTCGCCGAGCGCGCGGCCTTCGGCGATATCCCTGAGGAGCCGCCGCATGATCTTGCCCGAGCGCGTCTTCGGGAGGTCGTCGGCCCAGATGATCCGCTTTGGCCGGGCCAGCTTTCCGATCCGCTTGGACACGGTCTCCCGGATGTCGCCGACCAACTCGTCGGACCCCTCGGTCTCGTTGCCCTCAAGCGTGACGAAGGCCGTGATCGCCTGGCCCGTGTCCTCGTCGGATTGGCCGATGACCGCCGCCTCGGCCACCTTCGGGTGGGCCACGATGGCCGACTCCACCTCGGCGGTGGACATGCGGTGCCCGGATACGTTCACGACGTCGTCGATCCGCCCGATGATCCAGAAGTAGCCGTCCTTGTCCTTGCGTGCGGCGTCGCCTACGAGGTAGGTCCCCTTGCCGAACTTCGAGAAGTAGGTGTCCACGAAGCGCTCGTCCTCCTTATAGAGGGTGCGGAGCATTGCGGGCCACGGGCGCTTGAGGACGAGCAGGCCCTGTCCATCCTCGACCGGCTCGCCCTCGCGCTCGTCGAAGACGTCGGCGGAGACCCCGGGGAACGGCCGGGTCGCCGAGCCGGGCTTGGTGGCGACGATCCCGGGCAACGGCGTGATCATGATCGCGCCAGTCTCGGTCTGCCACCAGGTGTCGACGACCGGACAGCGCTCACCGCCGACGACCACGTAGTACCACAGCCAGGCCTTCGGGTTGATCGGCTCGCCGACCGTTCCGAGCAGCTTCAGCTTGGATAGGTCGTGCTTCTCGACGTGCTCGACCCCCCACTTCATGCACGCGCGGATCGCCGTGGGCGCGGTGTAGAACTTGGTCACGCCATAGCGTTCGCACAGCTCCCACCAGATGCCCTTGTGGGGGTAGTCCGGAGCGCCCTCGTACATCACGCTGGTCGCGCCGTTGGCCATCGGCCCGTACACGATGTAGGAGTGCCCGGTCACCCAGCCGACGTCGGCCGAGCACCAGTAGACGTCCTCGTCCGGGTGCAGGTCGAACACGTAGCGGTGCGTCGCCGCGACCCCGGTCAGGTAACCGCCGGTCGTGTGCAGCACGCCCTTGGGCTTGGCCGTGGAGCCGCTCGTGTAGAGCACGTAGAGCGGATGCTCGGCGTCGAGCTCCTCAGCCGGACACTCGTCGTCGGCCTTCTCCATGATCTCGTGGAACCAGACGTCGCGGCCGTCCTTCATCTCGCAGTCGGCGTCGGTGTGCTTGACCACGACGATGTTCTCGAGGCTCTCGAGCTCGCCCATCTCCTCGTCGACCTGCTGCTTGATCGGGGCCGTCTTGCCCTTACGCCGCGCGCCGTCGACGGTGATCAGCGCCTTGGCCTCGGAGAACTCCATCCGCTCGCGGACCGAGCCGGCCGAGAACCCCCCGAACACCACGTTGTGCGGAGCACCGATCCGGGCGCAGGCCAGCATCGCCACCACGACCTCGGGGATCATCGGCAGGAAGATGCCGACGATGTCGCCCTTCTCGATGCCGAGGTCCTTCAGCGCATTCGCCAGTTTCTGCGTGTCGCGGTGAAGGTCGGCGTAGGTGAGGTCCTCCTCCTCGCCTTCCTCGCCGCGCCAGTGGAACGCGACCCGGTCCCCGTTGCCCTCCTCGACATGGCGGTCCAGGCAGTTGTAGGAGGCGTTGACCTTGCCGTCGGAGAACCACTTGTAGAACGGCGGGT
>JAFAZZ010000348.1 GCA_019239375.1 Solirubrobacterales bacterium
TCGGCCAGTTGCCGACCAAGAAGCCCAGCTCCGGGTGGCCTTTCGGGATCACGCTGCTGGCCAAGCAGTACATTCCGTTCTGGGTTGATCTGGGCGTGGTCGCGGTGTTCAGCCTCGCGATCTATTACCTCGCCGCCAGGCTGGCGATGCCCAGCGAGTTCGTGCGCGAGGCCGATGTGGCAATTGACTCGGAGGTTCAGGTCGCAGACCTGCTCGCCGAGGCCCCGACGGGAACGGCCTAGAGCATTCGACAGGCGAGCTGTTGCGCGGTCCTGGCCGGGTTCAGGAGGGCCAGGGCCGCAACTCTCGCAGCGCTCGAGCGGCGCCGGCGCGCAGCGTGATCCGGCTCGCGGGGTTGTAAAGCGGGCCGGTCCCGTCGGTGAGCAGGATCCACGCCTGAGCCGCTCCGCCGGCCGCCACGGGACCGGGATCCTCGAGCGTCTCCGCGAGCCGGGTCAGCTCCTCGCGAGCCGCTTTGACCCGCGCCCGGCTGGGCATGATGCGGCCGAGCGTGGGTCGCGGGCCCTCCTGGGCTTCCCGCATGACCCGCCGGAGCGACCCAGCCATCGAAGAGCGCTGATCCGGCTCGGTGAGGCGCTGCGCGCGCAAGGCGAGCGCCGCGCTCGCCTCGGGAGGCGTCCCGCCGGCCAAGGCACGATCGAGCGGTCGCCGGCGCAGGCGAGCCACCAGCCGATCTCGCACCCGGGGCCGCTGGACCACTACCAGGCCGTCCACTCCGCCGGCCAGCAGCACGGTCGATCGGTGTGGGTGTAGCTGAACTCTCATGACCACCCACAATGTTACGCTGGTCACGATGACCTGTCAAGTCAATTTGCTGGTCACGGAGGCTAGAATTTGTTCGGTGAGCGAACTTCCTCCGTGGTATCCCGGGTCCGAGACCAAGCCGGCTCCGATGCCGCTCCTGCGCGTGCAGGGATTCATCAACACGCGCGACGTGGACGACGGAAGCGACTTACTCGAGGATCCCGTCACGGCCCGCAGATGGCTGACCGAAGCGGAGCTCCTGAACGACACGGCCGAACTCACCGACGCGCAGGCCCAGCTCGCGCGTGACGTGCGCGAGGCAATCCGCTCACTGATCGAGGATGACCCCGATTCCCGGGTCGGGGCGCTGCGCGACCTCGCCACTGCGCATCGCGCCCGGCTGTGCGTGGCCGACGACGGCACGATCGGGCTCGAGAATGCCCGGCACGACGGGCTCGGAGACGGGCTATTCGAGCTGCTGCTGATCATCTACCGGGCCCAACAGGACGGCAGCTGGTCGCGCCTGAAGGTGTGCGGAAATCCCGACTGCCGGTGGGCCTTCTTCGACCGTTCGCGCAACCAGCAGGGCAGTTGGTGCAACATGGCAGTGTGCGGCAACCGGTTGAAGAACCGGGAGCTCCGGGCGCGGCGCCGCTGAAGCGGCGGTTTACGCGCAACCTACCTTCGGCGGCTACGCTCGGCGTATCAGGATTCGCCAAGTCACGCTCGCGCTCGGCGGCCTCATCGCGCTGTTCGCGTACGTGGCGACGGCGCAGGCGGGGCAGCCGACTCACCCGGCCAAGAGCCAGCCGCCACCCGGCGGGCCGCTCTCGCGCGCCAACGTCACGCCGCTGCCGAGCAGCCGCTTGATCACCGGCGCGAGCTGGCTGACCGGCCGCTATAACCCGCCGGCCAACCAGTGGGGCGACATCCTCCCCACGGTCTGGAGCAACGACGGCTCCACCTACGTGCTCATGGACGACGGCGGTGTAGATGTGCCGAAGCCAGGTGGGTTCTGGCGCCAGTCGCTGGCCAAGATCACGGGCGCGCCGCCGCATCTGCGTTTTCAGCGCGTGGGCGGGGCGTTGCCGCCGCCACACACCTGGAGCGAGATCGGGGGAGACCCCGACAACGACGATGGTCCGCTCGGGCCCTATTACAGCACCGGCTTCGCCGAGGCTGGCGGGGTGTTCTACGCCACCCAGCAGCGAAACTGGAACTGGGCGGCCAACGGTTCCTACACGGGGCTGGTCGGGATCGCGTACTCCACGGATCACGGCAACACCTGGGGCTTCCCGAGCAAGCCGTTCCCCGCACCGCTGGGGAACCTGAACTTCGTCGACGGCGGCGGCCCAGGCGGCGCATACCCCGACGGCTACATGTACGCGATTGGCACCGAGCGTGAGTTCAACGCGTCGCGCATGGTGCTGGGCCGCGTCCAGACCGGCGTGGCCAACGTCACGGACCCGAGCCACTGGCAGTGGTACGCGGGGTCGACGACCGGGGCCGGCGGCGCCTCGGTGCCGAAATGGACCACGTCACTCGCCGCGGCCGTGCCCACGCTGAACTGGTCCGGCCACATCACCTACCCCCAGATGGCCTACGACCCGGGTCTACATCGCTACCTGCTGACCTTCACATACTCCTACCACGCCCAGGCACCAGCACTCTGGAAGGGCGGTGCGCAGCTGGTGATCGCGGAGTCGGCCAATCCATGGGGCCCGTTCTCGTTCGTGGCCACTTCGCGGAATTTTGGTCCCTCCAACGGCTACGGCGCCGCCTTCCCGTCCCAGTGGATGAGTCGCGACGGGCGCACACTCTGGCTGAAGTGGGCGGCCAACTTCGACGGGTGCGCCAAGGGCCTTGACTGCTCGGGCGTCTACGGGTTCAACGTCGCAGAGGTTCGCCTGACCGCGAAGGCGCCGGCCGCGAAGCCGGCCAGCGCCACCGCGGCTCAGGCGCGCCGGCGGCACAAGCTGCTGTACGTACTCTCCGGCCTGTCCTTACCCCTGTTGCTGGTCTTCGCGGTGCGGCGCCGACTCGTTTGACGCGCCCCGGCGCGCGCCTGCTTCTCAACGCGGCTGGATCAGTGCCATACCCAGCGCGCCAGGTGGATCACCCAGGAGGTGGTCTGGCCGCCGGATTGCGCAGCGGTGATGGTCACTGGGAGGAGGTGAAACACGCCATTTGACCCGAGGGCCTTCTCGCCGACCGAGTTCAACTCCATGTTCTGGAAGCCCCCACTGTCGGGCGCGATCGAATAGTCGCGTTGCGCGATCACTGTCCCGTTGGTCGACATCGTGAGGTGTCCGTTACACGGGGTCGTGCCGTGGAAGCAGCCGACCTCGGCGCCGACGATCAAGCCGGGCGAGACGAACCCTTCGTGGCCGAGCACGACCGTCTGGCTAGTTGTGGTCGAGGAGGTGGTCAGCGTCTGATCCGCGCCCGTCGTGGTGCCCGCGGAGCTCTGCGCCACCAACTGGTAGTGGTAGGTGGTGTTGGCGTTCAATCCAGTGAGCGTCGCGTGGACGCCGACCTCGGTGCTCCCGGAACCTGCGCTCGCTGGGCCGGTCTGCGTTCCATAGGAGCTGGTGGTGCCGTAGCGGAAGTAGTAATGGGTGGTCTGCCCGTTCGGGTTCACCGTGCCGCTGACTGTGGCGCTCGACTGTCCGATGCCCGAGGCCGGGCCGGTCATCGCGGACGGCGGGGCGGATGCGGCCGAAGCCGGCGCTGGACGGCCGGTAGACATGATGGCCAGCGCGAGCAGGCCGCAGCCCACCAACACGATCACCGCGGCGGTGCGCATTCTGCGCATGCTGCCTCCCTTCGTCTGTGTTTGTGCAACCTCTAACAGGAGGCATGCGCGAGAGTTGCGACTGGCCGGCCGTCCGACCGGTTCGCCCGCTGACACTCAGGCGCGAGCCTGAGCCCCGATGGCCAGCCGCGGAATCGACAGGTGTGCGATCGGGCCGATCCCGAGCGCGTATACCACGGTGCCGAGTCCAAGCGTACCGCCGAGGAGCCAGCCGGCGAGAAGCACGGTCAGCTCGATGCCCGTCCGCACGACCCTGATCGAGTAGCCGCGCGCGGCCAGTCCGGTCATCAGGCCATCTCGTGGCCCGGGTCCGAGCCCGGCGCCGATGTAGGCGCCGGTGGCGATCCCGTTGAGCACGACACCCGAGGTCATGACGACCAGGCGTGCGGCGAGGCCGTGCACGGGCGGGACGGCGCCCAGCACCAGGTTGACCACCAGCCCGATCGCCAAAACGTTGTTCAACGTTCCGAAGCCGGGCCTCTGGCGCAGCGGGATCCACAGGAGCAAGACGAGCGCTCCGACGATGATCACCCAGGTACCGACGCCGAGGCCGAATCGGCGCGACAACCCCTGGTGCAGCACATCCCAGGGGTCGACCCCGAGTCCCGCGAGCAGCATCATCGCGGCGCTGACGCCGTAAAGGATGAGCCCCACATACAGCTGGATCAGCCGCCGCAGTCGGGGTGGTCGGACAATGCTCACGGAGCGGAGTGTGACAGATATTGGCCTGTACTAACACAGGCCAATTTGGTAAAAGTGGCCCGATGGTCACATCGGCCCACCGTCTCTCAGAGCTCCTCGGCCCATGGCGGCGGAATGGAACCAGCCACGAGCGCCTGGCGGTGGCGGTGCGCTCGTTGATCCTGGACGGCCGCGTGGCGGTGGACAGCCGGCTGCCCGCCGAGCGGACGCTTGCCGCGACCCTTGGCGTGAGCCGCGCCACCGTCACCGCGGCGTACAACCAGTTGCGGGCCGAGGGTTATGTCACGAGCCGGCAGGGCTCGGGCAGCCGTGTCAGCTTGCCCGGCGGACATCGTTCGGCCCCGTCGGACGCGATCGTCGGCGGCCCGGGTCTGGACATGAAGATCGCGGCGCTGCCGGCGCCGCCGGCCCTCGAGGAAGTGTTCGGCGAGGCGGCACGGGAGCTTCCGCGCTGGCTCGACCACCACGGCTATGATCCGCTCGGGCTGCCGCCGCTGCGCCGGGCGATCGCTGCGCGCTTCGAGCAGCGAGGGCTTCCCACGCGTCCGCAGCAGATCCTCGTGACCAATGGCGCTCTCCAGGCCATCGACCTGACGATCAGGGCGCTGGTCCCGCGCGGGCGGCGGGCGCTGGTTGAGCTCCCGAGCTATCCGGTGGCGCTCGACGCGTTGCGCAGCGCCGGTGCCCGGCTCACCCCGGTGCCGATGAACGCGGACGGATGGGACATCGCGGCGATCGAGGCCGCGACCCGTGATCAGCGTCCGGCGCTCGCCTACCTGATGCCCGACTTCCACAACCCGACCGGGTTGGTGATGGACGCATCCGGGCGCCGGCGCGCGATGCGGGCACTGCAGGAAGCCGACGCCTGGGCGCTGATCGACGAGACGTTCGTCGAGCTGAACCTGGACGGCGTCACGATGGCGCCGCCCGCGGCGAGCTTCGGGGGCGAGGGCACGGTGACGGTCGGGTCGCTGAGCAAGGCGGTGTGGGGCGGGCTGCGGATCGGGTGGGTCCGCGCAGCACCGGCCGTGATCCACCGCCTGCTCACGGAGAGGGCCCGGACCGACCTGGCCAGCCCCTTGTTCGAGCAATTGGTCGCGACACGCACCTTCGAGCGTCTCGACGCGATCCTGGCCGAGCGGCGCGAGGTGGTCCGGGCTCGTCGCGCCGCCCTGACGCTCGCGCTCGACGAGCGCCTGCCCACCTGGCGCTACCTCCCGCCTCAGGGCGGCCTGTTCGTGTGGGTCGAACTCCCGGCGCCGGTCAGCACCGCGCTGTCGCTGGCGGCGGACCGGCGTGGGCTGCAGCTCGTCCCGGGCCCGCGCTTCGCGGCTGCCGGAGTGCTCGAGCGGCACCTGCGGCTCCCGTTCACTTTGGCGCCGGAGAAACTCCAGAGTGCCGTCGAGATCCTGGCCGAGCTCACCCCCGGCGAGGTCGCCGCCCGGGCGGGGGAGAGGCTCGAGTACGTGGCGTGAAACTCGTGGCGCCGCGTGTCGATGTTCGCGTACCCGCCCGACCGACTGGTGGCGGTGCTCGCGGTCGGGCGGCCGCGGTCGGCGAGGCGAGCGGTCCGGAGGCCGGCCTGGAGATCGTCGATCGCCTGGCCGGCCTCGAGGACTATCGGTATCCATATTCCGCGAGCAGAGCTCCTGCGGCGCCTCGGCAGGACGGGCCGACGCCCGTGACGCCTACGTGAGGGCGATCGAGCTGACCCACGACAAAGCCGAGCAAGGGCGCCGGCGGGGCGAGTTCGCTTAGCGTTCCGCCGCGGTCCTCCAGCCTTCGGCGTAGGACAGGCGCGCAGGCTCGGAATACGGAACCGGGCTGACCAGCGCGCGCACCGTGAGCTGCTCGTGGCCCGCGTCGACCGTGGCCTTGCGCGTGCCGCCGCCCGGCTCGCCCCACACGACCCGGGCCTCGGCGCCGATCTCGACCGCCGGGTCGACGGTGGCCAGCGACAGCGCGCGCCGCTCATTGGCGCTGTAGCCGCTGAACATCGAGTACCCGACGACGTTGCCATCGGGATCGAGCACCGAGTCGAAGTTCGACGAGCCGTAGTTGGCGATCGGCAGATCGAAGAACTGGTACGGCCCCTCGTCGCTTTCGAACAGCGAGGCGTAGATCTTGGCGGCGTCCTCGCCCTCCCAAGCCAGCGTGACCTTCTTGCGCTGGGTCTCGGGCTCGATCTGCTCGAGCGCATCCCGACCGATGAAGTCGTGGTCGAACTTCACGAAGGGGCCGTAGCCGAGCTCCCACGGGTTCAGGTAGTAGTCCTCGATGTTGTCCGAGACGAAGCTGCCAGCCAACGCGTTGGTCGCCTCGTAGCCGTTGGCGGGCAGCCATTCGCGGTAGGCACGAAGCTCCTCGCCGGTGTAGATGGCCGGAAGGGGAGAGGGAATCCAGCCCGACTCGAGCGTGTTCGAGGCATATGCGCGGGCGCCGCAGGGCTCAAGGCCGAACTCCTGGCCGGCCTCGAGGATCGCCTCGCGCACCCGATCGTAATCCTCGTACGGCCCCCACAGCTCGAGACCGGGCTCGCCGGCCATTCCGTGCCGCAGCGTGCGGACTCGCTGGCCGGAGATGTTCAGGTCGGCCATGCGGAAGAACTTGAGCTGCTCGACCGGACCACCGTTGAGCTTCTCGATCACCTGCCATGCGTTCGGTCCCTGGATCTGGAGGCGCCAGTACTTGCGGCTCACCGCCTTGCCGTAGGGGCGCGAGGGGGAGCGGTTGTCGTACTCGAAGTCGAGCTTGTAGCCGCCGGTCTCCGCGTGGTAGTGCAGCCAATTGGCAGCAGGGTTGCGGCCCACCCAGACGAATTCGTCCTCGTCGAGGTGGAACAGGATGCCGTCGCCGATCACATGCCCGGCAGGCGTGCAGGGCACGAACTGCTTGGCCATGTTGACCGGGAAGTTCGCCACGCTGTTGATCCCGGTGTCCGAGACCAGCTTGAGCGCATCCGGACCCTTGAACCAGAAGTTCACCATGTGGTGCGACTGGTCAAACAGAACGGCGCTCTCACGCCAGACGCGCTGCTCGCGACGCCAGTTGGTGAACTCGTAGGGCACCACCGGATAGATGTAGGCGCCGATCTGTGAGTTGCGCAGCAGCTCGACGACGTTGTCCGACTGGTCGAGGACGTCCTGAAGATTTTGTGCAGCCACGATCTATCTCCCTTGTTTATGAGTTATCCACTGAATTGCGATGACACTGCGTGGTGGGCGCGGCCGGGCAAGCCCTGGGCCGAGCCGCTGGTGCGGGCCGGCACGTGGTGTTTCAGGACCGCTGCGTTCGAGGGCATGTTCTCTTCCTTGGCGGCCGGCGGCGCGCCGGATCGACGAGGCCTCGGCTGCGCCCGGCCGGGGCTAGCCGACGGACAACTACCGGCTCGATGTCGATGGAAAGCGAGCCGGGAACCTGTAAGCAGTCGCGACACAGCGTCGATGTCAATGCACCGCAGTCCTCTCCAACCTTCTCGCCAGCGTAGGACCGCGGCAAACCAACCGCAACGGTTCCTTCCGGTGAGCGGAAGAAGGGGTCAAACTGTTCGCATGAATCGAGCCCGAAGCCGAGTGGCGCGAGCTTTTGCGGTGCTCGAGGCTTTCACCTCAGAACGCCCGCGCCTGGCCCTGTCGGAGATCGCTCGCCGAGCCGGCCTGCCGCTCACCACAACCCACCGCCTGCTCGCCGAGCTGTGTGAGTCGGGCGCGCTCGAGCGCCATGGCGACGGGACCTATCGGGTCGGGCTGCGCCTGTGGGAGATCTCCTCCCTGGCGCCGCGCGGCGTGCCGCTGCGCGAAGCCGCCCTGCCCTTTCTCGAGGATCTGTACGAGGTCACCCACGAGAACGTCCAGCTTGGGGTACGCGAGGGGCACGACGTCGTGTACATCGAGCGGATCGCCGGCCGGCGGGCGGTCGGAGTCCTTACTCGCGTGGGCGGGCGCTTTCCGCTGCACGCCTCCGGGATCGGGCTGGTCTTGCTGGCCCACGCGCCAGAGCCCGTGCAGCGAGAGGTTCTCGAGGGGCCGCTGCGGCGCTTTACCGAGTACACGATCACGGACCCCGCCCGCCTCAATCGGGTGCTGGCCCAGGTTCGTCGCGATGGAGTCGCGGTCAGCGATCGCCAAGTGACCGACGACGCGCTGTCGGTGGCGGCGCCGATCACCGGTTCGGGCGGCGAGGTGATCGCGGCACTCTCGATCGTGGCCAAGGCGGAGGACACAGTAGTGGCTCGGCTCGCCCCGGCCGTGCGCGCGGCGGCTTTGGGAACCTCGCGCGCGCTGGCTGTCCGGCGAAAGTAGGCAGCCCGCGGTCCACCAACCCCCGGCGAGACGCTTGGTAAGGCAGCTGCCATGCAGACCAGCGCAGGCGGGCATGGACCACGCCTCGATCGCTCCCTCTCTGTCAGGATCCGTGGTGACACCCGATCGTCGGCGGGGCCCGAGACCGCCGCATCGACTTCCGGAGGCTTGATGAGCACGCGTGTAATGCCGAGCGTTCGCCCGTTACGAGACCGGCCGGCGTGGAGGGCGCTCGAGAAGCACTACGGCGAGCTACGCGCGACGCACCTGCGCGAGCTGTTCGCTGCCGACGAGACCCGTGGCGAGCGCATGGTCGCCGAAGGCGCCGGGCTCTACCTGGACTATTCCAAGAACCGGATCACCGACGAGACGCTCGGGCTGCTCGAGGCTCTGGCCGAGCAGTCGGGGGTGGCGGATCGGATCGAGGCGATGTTCACGGGCGAGCGCATCAACGTCTCGGAGAATCGCTCGGTCCTGCATGTGGCGCTGCGAATGCCTCGAAGCGCTTCGCTGATCGTCGACGGGGTCGACGTGGTCAGGCAGGTGCACGAGGTTCTCGATCGGATGGCGGCATTCTCCGATCGGGTCCGCTCGGGAGAGTGGCGGGGTCACACCGGCAAGGCGATCCGCAACGTCGTCAACATCGGCATCGGCGGCTCGGATCTCGGCCCGGTGATGGCCTACGAGGCGCTGCGCCACTACACCACCCGCGAGATGACCTTTCGGTTCGTCTCGAACGTCGATTCGACCGACCTGGTGGAGGCGACGCGCGATCTGGTCGCGGAGGAGACGCTGTTCATCGTCTCCTCGAAGACGTTCACCACGCTCGAGACCATGACCAACGCCCACTCGGCCCGCGAGTGGGCTCTGGCCGGGCTCGGTGGCGAGGAGTCGGCGATCGCCAAGCACTTCGTCGCCGTCTCGACCAACGCCGAGAAGGTGACCGAGTTCGGGATCGACACGAACAACATGTTCGGGTTCTGGGAATGGGTGGGTGGCCGCTACTCGATGGACTCGGCTATCGGACTGTCGACGATGCTGGCCATCGGGCCCGAGCGCTTCCACGAGCTGCTCGCCGGTTTTCACGCGGTCGACGAGCACTTCCGCGGCGCACCGTTCGGCCAGAACCTGCCGATGCTGATGGGGCTGCTGGGCGTGTGGTACGGCGACTTCTTCGGCGCGCAGACGGTGGGGGTGATGCCTTACGAGCAGTACCTCAAGCGCTTCCCTGCCTATCTGCAGCAGCTCACAATGGAGTCGAACGGCAAGCACGTCACGCTTGCCGGCCGCCCGGTCGAGTACGAGACCGGCGCCATCTATTGGGGTGAACCCGGGACCAACGGCCAGCACAGCTTCTACCAGCTGATCCACCAGGGCACCAAGCTGATCCCGGTCGATCTGATCGCGTTCGCCAAGACGCTCAACCCGCTCGGCGACCACCACGACCTGCTGATGTCCAACGTCTTCGCCCAGGCCGAAGCGCTCGCGTTCGGGCGCACCGAGCAGGAGGTCCGGGCCGAGGGGGGACCGGCGGACGTCGTCCCCCACCGGGTGATGGAGGGCAACCGACCGACCAACGTGATCTTGGCCGAGGAGCTGACGCCGTGGACGCTCGGGAGCCTGGTGGCGCTCTACGAGCACATGGTGTTCACCCAGGGCGTGGTGTGGGAGATCGACTCCTTCGACCAGTGGGGAGTGGAACTGGGCAAGGCGCTCGCGGTGCGGATCATCCCCGAGTTGAAGAACGAGGATGAGCCCGAGCTGCATCACGACAGCTCCACCAACGCGCTGATCCGCCGCTACCGCGCGATGCGCTGAGCGAGAAGACAAGCACCGAGACTCCAGGAGACGAGAGATGCCTACTGACACGCCGATGCAGCTGGGAATGGTCGGACTGGGACGGATGGGTGCTGGCCTGGTGCGCCGCCTGACTCACGACGGGCACCACTGCGTCGGCTACGACGTCAACCCGGATGCCGTTCGCGCTCTAGAAGGGGACGGGATCGGGGGAGCCACCTCTCTGGAGGAGTTCGCGGCCCAGCTCGAGAAGCCGCGGACGGCGTGGGTGATGGTGCCCGCCGGCGAGATCACCTCGTCCACGATCCGAGCCGTAGCTGAGGTGTTCGAGTCGGGCGACGTGATCATCGACGGCGGCAACACGCACTACCACGACGACATCCGTCACGCGGCCGAGCTGGCGGAGAAAGGCATCCACCACGTCGACGTGGGCACGAGCGGCGGCGTCTATGGGCTCGAGCGGGGCTTCTGCCTGATGATCGGGGGCGAGCAGGACGTCGTCGAGCGGCTCTATCCACTGTTCGGCTCGATCTCGCCCGGCGTCGAGGCGGCCGTGCGCACGCCGGGGCGCTCCGGCACGCCCAGTCCGTCCGAATCCGGCTTCCTGCACTGCGGGCCGAACGGCGCCGGCCACTTCGTGAAGATGGTCCACAACGGGATCGAGTACGGGATCATGGCCGCCTACGCGGAGGGACTCAACATCCTCCACAGCGCCGGGATCGGCAAAGACATCCTGGAGTCAGACGCCGAGACCGCGCCGATGGAGCACCCCGAGTACTACCAGTACGACATCAACACCCCCGAGGTGACCGAGGTATGGCGACGAGGCAGCGTAATCAGCTCGTGGCTGCTCGACTTGACCGCCCAGGCGCTGTTCGAGTCACCCGCGCTGGACGACTTCTCGGGGCGGGTCTCGGATTCGGGCGAGGGGCGCTGGACGTCGATCGCCGCCATCGACGAGGGCGTGCCCGCGCCCGTGCTGACGACCGCGCTCTACTCGCGATTTGCCTCGCGCGGGCTGGACAAC
>JAFAZZ010000396.1 GCA_019239375.1 Solirubrobacterales bacterium
TGCGAGGCCTGGCTGCCCGGTCAAGGACGCTATCGCGAGCTGACCTCGACCTCGAACACCACCGACTACCAGGCCCGCCGCCTCGGGATCCGCTACCGGCCGGCCGACGGCCGGCCGGAGCACGTCCACACCCTCAACGGGACTGCGGTGGCGGTCGGGCGGACGATCATCGCGCTGCTCGAGAACGGGCAGCGGGAGGACGGGTCCGTCAAGCTGCCGGCGCCGCTGCTCTCCTACGGGGCTCCTGAGATCCTCCCCCCAGCCTGAGATCCTCCCCCCAGCCGGCTAGCCGCGACCGTTGGCGCTGAAGCGGCTTATCAGCGCCATGGCCGAGGTTGACGGCATGGCCGGGAGGGACCGTTTTACCGCAGTCGCTACTGCACGACGCGCAGCCGCCGGGCCTGCTCGTCCTCGAGGACCACGAGCGCAGCCCGGGGGGGCCCGCACGATGCGACCCGCGCGCGGAGCCGCACGCCGAACGTGTTCCACGGCCGGACGAACGCGCTGACCGGCTCGTCGGCGCCGGCCGCGGCCTCGCCCAGCGCGCTGGCAAACCGGGCCGGCCCGCCGGCCTCAGCGTCGGCGGGAACGAGCAACTGCATCACGGGGCGATTGATGGCGCTGTCCTCGGTGACGCCGAGCAGCGTCTCGGCCCGCCACGACATCGCCTGGACCAGGAGCGAGCTGTCGATGACCAGGAAGGCGTCGCGCTGGCTCGGCGCGCTGTCCGCCCGCGTCTCCAGCATGATTCCGAGGCCGCAGGACCGGCAGACGCGCGACATCGGCGCGGGCGGTTGATCGTCCCGCGACGACGCCGCGCAGTGACCGCAGAACCACGCGAATTCAACGCGTTCGGCGGCGGCTGCCGACTTTACGAGCTTCAGTGCTGGGCGTAAATCGGAAGTTCCCCTCATTTGCCCCTGCTGCGGATACTAACTCCTGGGTTGGTGGCGAGGAAGCGTCCTCGAAGAATTGTGCAAGTTGTAGATAGTGTCGGCGGTCTTTGGGCCAGACTTGAGCCCCGTTCGCCCTCCTCGACCGATCCGCCGGGCGATCTGCATCCGTCGATCTGGTTGTCCACTCAATACCCACGAGCGCCCGAGACCTCACCTGCGGCCCGGGAGTCTCGGCCCGCGGCAGCAGGCAGCAGCGGAGAGGGGGGGATTCGAACCCCCGAACGAGGTCAACCCCCGTTACGCGATTTCCAGTCGCGCCCGTTCAACCGCTCCGGCACCTCTCCATCCGGCGGGCCTAGCCTAGCGCGCACCGTAGGCGCCGGCAGAGATGGCGCACGCGGCCCGACCTCGCCAGGACCGCCGGCAGTCAGATCCGCCAGACGCCACCGCGCAGCAGCGGCACCTCGCCCCCGCCGGCCTCGATCCCGGTCACCGTCACGTCGTTTGACCCAATCATGAAGTCGATGTGCAGTTCGCTGCGGTTGATCCGCGGCTTGTCCTCGTCACCGACGGTGAAGTCGAGGCCCTCGCCGAGCGCGATGTGGCTGGCGGCGTTCTCGTCCAGCAGCGTGTCGAAGAACACGGTCTCGAGGCTGCCGATGCGGCTCTCGCGGTCCACCAGCGCGATCTCTCCGAGCCGGGACGCCCCCGGGTCGCGGTGCGACAGGGTGCGCAGAACGTCCGCTCCCTGGTCCGCGTCGATCTCCACCGCTCGCCCGTGCTCGAAGCGGACGCGCAGACCGGTGACCAGCGCTCCGGATACGAACAGCGGCTTGGTCGAGCACACGTGCCCGTCCACCCGCTCCGGATCCGGAGTGGTGAACACCTCCTCGGTCGGGAGGTTGGGCGCGTGGACGATGCCGTCCACGGTCGAGATCCGGGCGCACTGCCAGCGGCTCGAGGGCAACAGGCCGACGGTCAGCTTGGTTCCCGGACCGTCGAAGCGCAAGGCGTCCAAGTTCAATGCATCCAGCTTGCCGGCCACCGCCACCAAGCCGTCCATCCGCGTCTCCCAGGCGGCCACCGGATCACGCTCGTCCACGCGGCAGATGTGGCTCACCTCGACCCACAGACGCTCGAGCGCCTCGCCCGGCCGGCGCTGGGGATGCACGAGCTCCGCCCATCCCTTGGTGGGACACGGCGCCGCCGTCCAGTTCGCCGTGCGCTGGTTGACGATCTCGATCGATTCGCGCACCCGGGGGAGCAGGTCGCGACCGAGCAGCGCTGGGTCGATCCCGTCCATGATGCGCGGGGCGACCGGCCCGGTCAGCGCAATCACGGCGCAGCGGTGCTCGCCCAGCGCGCGCATTCGCTCGCCGTACCACGGCGGCACGAACCCGAGCGTCTCCGGCGCGGCGTGCAGCATCCGGGCGTGCTTGATGTGGATGTCGAACACCGAGAGGTCGACGAACTTGGCCCCGGCCGCGTAGGCCGCCTCGGCGATGGCCCGGGCCAGCGGCTCCTTCCCAGGCTCCGAGCTGATGGCCACGATCTGCCCGGGCTGGACGTTGGCGCCGAACCGGACGACCAGCTCGGCCAGTGCCTGGATCCGCGATTGGGTGTCGTCGCCGGGCATCACTCCGGAGCAGGATGCCATGCACGCATCGGCAACGATCGCCGCCCGCAGCGACTGGCCATGGCCCCGACGCACAGCGTAGAGTCGCAAGCCATGACGGGTGCTTTGCGCAACCTCGACCAGGATCGCGCGGCGGTGCTCGAATCGCTCTGCGAGGCGATCGTGCCCGGGTCGGCCAACGTCGGGCCGATCGTTTACATCGACGCGCTTATGTCGCGCATGTCCACCCCGGAGCGGGACGCGCTGAGAACCTCGATCGATGCCCTGGCCGACGCCGCGCCGGGCGGGGTCGAGGCGCTCAGAGCGCACGCGTTCACGCCCGCCTTCCTGCATATCCGGGCTCTGGCCATCGAGGCCTACTACAGCGACTTCCTCGCGCCCGGCGCGCCCGGCCCGAGCGCGTACCACGAGATCGACTTCCACTCGCCGCTGGCCATGCGCATCAACAAGGACTGGTCATACCTGGGGATAACCGGATGACCTCAGAGCGGTTCGAGGTCATCGTAGTCGGATCGGGCGCCGGTGGCGGCGTTGTCGCCGGCGAGCTGGCTGAGCGCGGCCGCTCGGTCCTGCTGCTCGAGGCCGGCAGCCACTACACGGCCGCCGATTTCACGCGCTGGGAGAGCCGAGCCGGACACGACTACTGGTGGCCGCTGCGCTTCGCCTTCCCGGCCGGTGACCCGGGCCTCGGCCCCGTCACCCTGATCGGCGGCCG
>JAFAZZ010000486.1 GCA_019239375.1 Solirubrobacterales bacterium
CGCGGGAGCTGGAGCTCCCGAACTTCCGCGACTACGCCGTCGAGGTCCGCGCGCCAGCGGCCACCTCTAGCGAGGCCACGCGGGTACTCGGGGGATGGCTGCGCGACGTGACCGCCGCCAACTCCGATCGCTTCCGGATCATGGGCCCCGACGAGACCGCCTCCAACCGCCTATCGGCCGTGTTCGAGGTGACCAACCGGGTGTGGGAGGCCGAGCGCTTGCCGACCGACGACCACCTTGCACCAGACGGCCAGGTCATGGAGGTGTTGTCCGAGCACCTCTGCCAGGGCTGGCTAGAGGGCTATCTGCTGACCGGCCGCCACGGCCTGTTCAACTGCTACGAGGCGTTCATCCACATCGTCGACTCCATGTTCAACCAGCACGCCAAATGGCTGAAGGTGACGCGGAACATCCCCTGGCGCCGGCCGATCCCGTCCTTGAACTATCTCTTGTCCAGCCACGTCTGGCGGCAGGACCACAACGGGTTCTCCCATCAGGACCCGGGCTTCATCGACCACGTGGTGAACAAGTCAGCCGACATCATTCGCGTTTACCTGCCCCCGGACGCCAACTGCCTGCTCTCGGTGGCGGACCACTGCCTGCGCAGCCGTCACTACGTCAACCTGATCGTGGCGGGCAAGCAGCCGGCGCTCGACTACCTGACGATGGAGGAGGCGATCGCGCACTGCACGCGCGGGATCGGGATCTGGGAATGGGCGTCGAATGACGCGGGGAGTGAGCCCGATGTGGTGCTGGCGTGCGCGGGAGATATCCCGACGCTCGAGACCCTGTCGGCCGCAGCCCTGCTGCGTGACCGCGTTCCTGAATTGAAGGTGCGGGTGGTGAACGTGGTCGACCTGATGCGCCTTCAGCCGGAGTCCGAGCACCCACACGGGCTGTCTGATGCCCAGTTCGACGCCCTGTTCACCTCGGCCCGCCCGATCATCTTCGCCTACCACGGCTATCCATCGCTGATCCACCGGCTCACCTACCGCCGGAGAAACCACGGGAATCTCCACGTCCGGGGCTACAAGGAGGAGGGCACCACGACGACGCCGTTCGACATGGTCATGCTCAACGACCTCGACCGCTTCCACCTGGTGATGGACGTGATCGACCGTGTCCCAGGGCTCGGCGAGCGCGCGGCGCACCTGCGCCAGGAGATGGTCGACGAGCGGCTGCGCCACCGGGCCTACACCCGCGAGTTCGGCGACGACGCGCCGGACGTGCGCGACTGGGTGTGGCCGGGCTCAGCGGATGGGATGGCGGTGTCCTCCCGAGGCACCTCAGACACCTCGGCGGACATGTAGACGTCGCGGTTGCGGGTGCTCGTCGTCAACGCGGGGTCGAGCAGCGTCAAGCTGTCGCTGCTCGCGCTGGGCGATGAGACGCTTGCCGCCCGAGAGTTGGAGGCGCCGCGGTCCGAGGTGGACCCCGGTCAGTTGCAGGCCGCGCTGTCTTCGGGTTTAGGCGAGGCGGACGCGGTCGGGCACCGGATCGTCCACGGCGGCGCGCTGTTCCGCGCCCCGGTGGTGATCGATGCCGCGGTGGAGGCAGCCCTGCGTGGGCTGGTGGACCTGGCGCCGCTCCATCAGCCCAAGTCGCTGGCGGCTTTGGAGGCGGTTTCGCGCGCCCTGCCCGGGCTGCCGGCGGTGGCGTGCTTCGACACCGCGTTTCACGCTGGGATGCCCGATGCCGCGGCGACTTACGCGCTCCCGGTGGCCTGGACGGGGCGATGGGGGGTCAGGCGCTACGGCTTCCACGGCCTCTCGCACGCCTGGGTGGCGCGCCGGGCGCCGGAGCTGCTGGGCTTGACCACGACGGATGGCACGGCCAGCGATGTGCGGATCGTTAGCTGCCATCTCGGCGCCGGCGCGTCCTTGTGCGCGATCTCGCGCGCTCGCTCGGTCGACACCACGATGGGGTTCACGCCGCTCGAGGGCCTGGTGATGGCCACCCGGTCGGGCACGGTGGACCCGGGACTGTTGTTGTGGCTGCTCGACCGCGGGGCGCTGTCGGCCGATGAACTCGGACACGCCCTCGAGCACGAGTCCGGCCTGCTCGGGCTGGCGGGCACCGCTGATATGCGGTTGGTCGTGGCCAGGGCGGCGTCGGGCGATCAGCCGGCGAGGCTGGCGCTCGACGTCTACCTGCACCGCTTGCGCGGCGGGATCGCGGCGATGGCCGCCGCGCTAGGCGGACTAGAAGTCCTGGTGTTCACGGGCGGTGTGGGGGAGCATGCGGCCGAGGTCCGGGCGGGAGCGGCCGAGGGACTGAGCTTTCTCGGGGTGACGATCGACGTGGGCTTGAATGCCGGCGTGACTGACGACCGTGAGATCTCAGCCGCCGGGGCCGCCGTGCGAACCGTTGTGTTACACGCGCGCGAGGACGTGCAGATCGCGCACGAGACGCGGCGGGTGCTGGGGGCCACGCCGGGGGTGTGATGAATTTTCCCCCAATAGGGAGGGAAATTCAGCACCGCCTCGGTGACATCACCCGGAGCTAATGCCCAGGATCAGCTGCGCGACCTCGAGCGGGACGTCGAGCTGAGGGCAATGCCCGATCCCATCGAGCACTACCCAGTCGGCATGCGGCAGCCACTCGCGCCAGTAGCGAGCGGCGCTCGCCGGCCACGGCAGCAGGCGGTCCTCGGTCCCCCACACGATGCGGACCGGGCAGTCGATCTGGCTGGCGGCCAGGGGCCAGGCGCTCTGCCGTGCATAGTCGACCATGCGATGAGCTCCCGTGCAGCGGGCGACGCCGACGATCAGGTGAGCGACCAGGTCGGGCGGAATGTGCTCGTAGCTCGATGTGATCATCTGGGTGGCGCGCCGGCGCCCTTCCGGGGTCGCGGCAATCGCGTCGGCGTCAGGGGCGAGCGTGGCCATCAGCTCTCGCATCTCGATGAAGTAGTCGAGCGTCCGGTGGAAAGAGGCGTCTTTCTCGGCCCAGCCGCCGGCCGGCGCCAGCGCGACCACCGAGCAGGCCCGACCGCGGGCAGCGAGCTGCAGCGCGAGAAAGCCGCCGAGCGAGTTGCCGACGAGGTGTGCTCGCTCGAAGCCTGCTCGGTCCATAGCGGCCTCGATCCTGTCCGGCAGGGTGTCGTCCGACAGCGCCTCGGGCAGGTGAGGACCGCCGGCGTGACCCGGCAGGGTCGGCGCCAGCACGTCGTGGTGGCGTTCGAGCGCGGGCAGCACGAGCTCCCACATCCGCCATGTCCCGGTGAAGCCGTGCAGGCAGATGAGCGGCGGCCCGGAACCGCCACGGTGCCAGGGGATGAAGGGGTAGGACATCGGGTAGAAGGTGGCAGGGAAAGCGAGAAAAAGGAGAGCAAGCTGGCGACCTGGCTTCTCATCGTGAACATCCTGGCCGTGATCGTGTTCGTGCTGATCGTCGGGACCGTGGTTTTCGGCATTGGGACGCAGCGGCGCGACCGTGGGGTCACGCTCACCCGCCGCCACCGAGGCCGCAGCGGCCTCTCCTAGCGCCGCCGAGGGTCTCTAAGCTCCGCCGCCGTGCTCGGCACTACGGTGGAGCTTCTTTTGGCGCCGGTCCTGGTGGCGCTGTCAACCGTCGTCGCGCGCCGCTTCGGGGAACGTGCGGGCGGAGTCATCAGCGCGTTCCCGGCCATCGTCGGGCCCGTGCTGCTGATCGTCGCGCTCGCCCACGGAGCGCAGTTCGCGGCCACGGCAGCCAACGCGACGCTACTCGGCCTCGTGTCGCTGGCCGCGTTCGCCCTGGCCTACGCGCGGGTCGCCCGACGGCAGGGCTGGCGCGCGAGCCTGGCGGCCGGATGGACGTGCGCCGCGCTGGCCGGGCTCGCGGCCGGTCTGGTCGCCGGTGGAAAGCCGGCGCCGGCCGGCCTGCTCGCGGCGGCCGGGTCGCTCGCGCTGGCCTGGCGGGCGCTTCCGGCCACGGCCTCGGCTGCATCAGCCGCGCGCGGCTCGATGCCGGCGCGGACAGTCAGCGCCGCGCTGCTCGTGGCCTTGCTCTCCGCGGCGGCCGACGCATTCGGACCGGTGCTCGGCGGCATGCTGGCCGCGCTTCCCGTGCTGGCGTGCGTGCTCGCCGTGTTCACGCACCGTGAGCAGGGGGCCGCGGCCGTGATCGGGCTGCTGCGGGGAATGCTGGCCGGCATGGTCGCATTCGCGATCTTCTGCCAGTTGATCGGGATGCTGATCGTGCCGTACGGGATCGCGCCGGCCTTCGCGGCCGCCACAGTTGTGGCCGCGGTGGTGCAAGCGCTCGCGCTCTACTCATTCCACTCAACGCTGACTTCGGCCACGGACTAGTCCGCCACCCGCGCGGGCGTGGCCACCCGGCGCAGTTCGCGACGGGCGATCGAGCGCTTGTGAACCTCATCGGGCCCGTCGGCCAGGCGCAGCGTGCGCAGATGCGCGTACATCGAGGCCAGGGGGAAGTCATCCGACACGCCGCCGCCGCCGTGGACCTGGATGGCGCGGTCGATGACCCGGAGCGCCACGTTGGGGGCGGCGACCTTGATCGCGGCGATCTCGGTGCGGGCGTGCTTGTTGCCCATGGTGTCCATCAGCCAGGCCGCCCTCAGGGTCAAGAGCCGCGCCATGTCGATCTCGATGCGCGATTCGGCAATCCAGTCCTGGATATTGGACCGCGCCGCCACGGGCTCGCCGAACGTGACGCGCGAGGCGGCGCGGGCGCACATCAGCTCGAGCGCGCGCTCGGCCGCGCCGATCGTCCGCATGCAGTGGTGGATTCGCCCCGGCCCGAGCCGGGCCTGGGCGATCAGAAAGCCGTGCCCCTCCTCGCTGATCACATTCGAGGCGGGCACACGCACGTCCTCGAACAGGATCTCGGCGTGGCCCTCCTGGTCGATGTAGCCGAACACCGGGAGGTTGCGGACGATCGTTAGGCCAGATGTGTCGCGCGGCACCAGGATCATCGACTGCTGGTGGAAGGCCGGAGCGCCCGGGTCGGTCTTGCCCATCACGATCATGATCTTGCAGCGTTCTCGCATGGCGCCGGAGATCCACCACTTGCGGCCGTTCAGCACGTACTCGTCGCCGTGGCGCTCGATCCGCAGCTCGATGTTGGCGGCGTCGGAGCTCGCCACGTCCGGTTCGGTCATAGCAAAGGCCGAGCGGATCTCCCCTTCGAGCAGGGGCCGCAGCCAGCGCTCCTTCTGCTCAGACGACCCGAACAGGTTGAGCACTTCCATGTTGCCGGTGTCGGGCGCAGCGCAGTTACACGCCTCCGAGGCGATGTGGCTTCGGCCCATGATCTCGGCCAGCGGCGCGTACTCGACATTGCTGAGGCCGGGCGCGTCGACGTCCTCGCTCGGTTCCGGGAGGAACAGGTTCCAAAGGCCGAGCTCACGGGCACGCTCCTTGAGCTGTTCCATGACCGGTGGGTGGGCGTGCGGGTCGCCGGATCCGCGCAGTTGGTCTTCGTACACCGGCTCGGCCGCGTACACGTGCTCGTCCATGAAGGCGAGCAGGCGCTCGCGCAGCTCCTGGCAGCGATCTGAGAACTCGAAGTCCACGGCTGCTAAGGAGGGTTAAGGCGTCGAGGCCGGCGCGCACTCGGACTTGGCGCCGTGCAGGACGACCGGCGCTCGCCCCGGCTGGCTTGCCGTGACCGACCAGGCGCTGCAGCGATCGATCACGGCGGGGAAGCTCGCGGTGAACATGCCCCGACGATCCGCCACCGGTCGGCGGACCAGCGTGCGGCCGTCGAAAAGCGTGACCGTGACGCCGCTATGGGCCTGGAAGCCAGTACCTCGAACGGTTACCGGATTTTGGCTCTTCAGGGCCAGCGCAGCGCGTGCCGGGTGAGCCTCCGGGGCACCGTCGGCCAGCGCGGCCGCCGCGCCGAGCACGACGAGCAGCGCGACCAGGAGGCCGGCGAGAGGCAAGCGCGAGCGGCCCGGTCGATTTTGCATGGCGCCTGAGGCTAGCGCGTTGAGATGCCCGGGTGGGGGCCCGGACGCTCCGGGCCCCCCGCGGGCTTCGATTTGACG
>JAFAZZ010000076.1 GCA_019239375.1 Solirubrobacterales bacterium
ATCGAGCACCGCTACGAACTGCCCGACCCGATGGAGACCAATCTGTACCACCTCTCCTCGGAGGAGCGGCGCCGGCTGGGGATCGAGCAGCTGCCGGCGACGCTGGGCGAGGCGATCGAATTGACGGCCGAATCAGAGCTGGCGCTGCGCGTGCTGGGCGAGCACATGTTCAACCGCTACATCGAGATCAAGCGCCAGGAATGGGAGGACTACCGGGTGCAGGTGACGCCCTGGGAGCTCGAGCGCTACCTGCCGGTTCTGTGATTCATCCGCACGTGCGCACGTAGCGGCAGGCTACGATGACGGGCTGCTCGACGGGACGCCCGGCGACGATCGACCAGGCCAGGCGGATGAACTGCGCGTGACTCCAGGCCAGCGGAGTGGCCGAGAAGGTCGGCGTGCCAGGCGCGAATCCAGGCTGGCCCGAGGGTGGGTTCTGGTCCCACACCTGCTCGGGAATGAAGCCGACGGCGTTGGCCGCGGCGGCCATGGCGTGGAGCTGGGCAGCCGCTCCGTGCCCGGCTGCGAGCTCGTATTCGCCGCGCTCACCGGCGAAGATCGGCCAGACGCGCCCGATGGTGGTCTGACTGCCGGGCGGGAAGCCCACATCCCACGGAGCGCCGCTGCGCTGCTCCCCGTAGCCATCGCCGTTGTAGCGGTGCCAGAAGCGCCCGCTCGGGGTGTCCACGGACAACTGAGCGTCGACGACCGGCAGGGTGCTGAGGATGTGCGGGTCATCGGGAGCGACCACCCCGAGGCGGACGAGCTCGAGGAAGCTCGGATCGACGACCGCCCGCTGGTCGAGCGTCGGGCCGCTGTCGCCGACGCTGTAGGTGGTGGGCGCGTTGGGATTTCCCTCCTTGGTCAGGCGCAGGTAGTACGACCCGGACCCGTATGGGCCCGTGGTGGTGAACGTCCACGCGTTCAGCTGAGCGTGCCAGGCATCGGCGGTCTGGAGGTACATCGCCGCCGACGCCGTGTCGCCGTTCTGCCGAGCGATGCTGGCCGCGCAGACCAGGCCGGCGATCTCGGCGGCGATCGTGGCGGGTGAGTAGCCGGCCTGGTTCTCCCAGCGCTCCTGCGGCGTGTAGGGCGCGGCGTGGCCCTGGGTGTCGTGCCAGCCCGCGATGAAGTCGGCGGCCAGCTTGACGTGCGACCAGGTGGTCGGGTCGTGGGCGCCGAGCTGCCAGGCGAGGATGATCGGGTCGGCCACCTCATCGAGTTGGAGGTTGGTGAGCGCCGGCTTGCCACTGACGTCCGAGTTCTGGGGGAACGAGCCGTCGGGCTGCTGCTGGCGGAAGAGGAGGAAGTCAAGCGCGCGGCGGGCGCCGGCCACGTCGCCGTCCGCGATCAGCGCGGTGGAGATCTCGTACAGATCGCGCGACCACACGAGGTGGTAGGGCCCGGAAGGCGTCTGCAACCCCGTTCCCCACGCCCACGGCATGGTGGGCGAGGCAACGAAGGCGCCGCGGTAGGTCTTGTCCTCGCTCGCGGCGAGCACCATCTCGGAGACCGCATACTCCTGACGCTGCCGCACGCTGATGAGGCTCCGGGGCGGGTGGCGCAGCGTGCTCAGGTAGGTAAGCCAGCCGGCGCCGTACCGGCGGGCGACGGCGTACCAACCGGTGCGAAGCGAAGTCTGCGCAGCGGCCAGCGCGCCGCCACGGCTGGTGGCGAAGGCCAGGGCAAGCGTCAGCCGCTGGTGGCGCGCCTTGCCGGTGAGGCGGGTTGACGCGGTGCTGGCCACGATGCCGTCGCTGCCAGCGGTGCACGTGAGATGTCTCAGCGCCGGACGGGCGGCCACGGCGATCGCCATCGATGCATCGCTGGCCAGCACGCCCGACGGCGAGCACGAGCCGGGGCTGGTGTCCGTCTCGTTAGAGGGAGCGGCGTTCGCGAGCATCGACACGCGGTGACTGCGCCCGTCGAGCGATTGAAAGTCGACGTCGACCACGACCACCGACCGGCTCGGGTCGGTGACGTAGGTCTTGATCAGCCGCCACCGCCCGCTTCTGTCGGTGTTGATCTGCCGGTAGGTTGGGCTGCTCGGGTCGAGCAGCATGGCTTGGTGCACGGCGTCGTCGCGCTCGCTCACGCCGTCGACCGAGAACTGCAGGTCACGGAAGCTCGGCGTATCGAGCCTGGGGTAGTAGACCTCGCTGAGCTCGCCGCCTTCGAGCGTGAACCACACCTTGCTGGCCAGCGTGCGCGACGTGCCGAACCCCTGCTTGTCGGCCGGCAGCCAGTTCGGCTTTGGGGTGGTGTCGGCTTGCGTAGCCGCCTGGACCGAAGCGGGGACCAGGACGGCGAGGAGGAGGCCAAACAGCAGCGGTGCAAGGAGACGGAGGCGCATCCTGGACGCGTTCTGCCCCGGAGCGGCCACGCCAAACCCTCAGCCCTCAGGGCGGTACCCGCCGAGCGTTGGGCGGCTGCCCCCCCGATGCCCCGGCGACGAGCTAATCGGGACGAGCGATCACAGCGCAGCGGCCAGCGCCTCGGCAGTGGTGACTGGCGCCTGGCAGACGAAGTGCTCGCATACGTAGGCGGCCGCGCGGCCATCGACCGGCTCGCGTCCCTCGAGCAGCGGGACGCGCGCCGATGCGTCCGCACCGCCGCCATCGCGCTCGCCGGGGGCCAGAACCAAGTGGGGGCGGTAGGCGCCGCGGACGACCCGCAACAGCGCGTCCGCCTCGGGCGCGGGACCGACGATGGCTACCTCCTTGACCGGCGCCAGGTAGAAGTCGGCGGCCTGAAGAAGGTGGCCGAACGCCTGGGGGTGGCGCACGGCGAGCGGGAAGATCAGCCGCAGCACGCCGAGCGCGTGGCGCTCGTAAGCGCCCTCGCCGGCGAGCAGCGACAGCCGCAGCAACCCCAACGCGGCGGCGGAGTTGCCCGACGGGATCGGCGAGTCCTCGAGGTCCTTGCGGCGTACGGCGAGCCGCTCGTGATCGTCGGCGGTGGTGAAGAAGCCGCCGCGTTCGGGATCGGCGAAGCGCTCGATCATCAGGTCCGCCAGGCACCTCGCCTCGCTGAACCAGCGGGAATCGCCGGTCGCCTCGTACAGCGCGATGAGCGCCTCGAGCATGTAGGCGTGGTCCTCGAGAAAGGCGCGCACCTTCGGGGTGCGCAGCAACAAGCCGTCCTCGGCGCGTCGCTCGCGCGCGAGGAACTCGGCGCAGCGCACCGCGGCCTGGAGATAATCGGGGCGCTCGAGCACGGCGCCGGTGTCGGCCAGGGCGCAGATCATCAGCGCGTTCCAGGAGGTCAGGCGCTTGTCGTCGAGCCCGGGGCGGACCCGGTGCGAGCGCGCCTCGAGCAGGCGATGGCGGATCTCGGCGAGGGCGGCCGGCGCCGGCTCCGGACCGCGGCCCTCGAGGATGAGCCCGTGCTCGAACGGCTGCGGCGCAAAGTAGGCAAGCGCCTCGTCGGCTAGGCCGGCCGGCGCGAGCACCTCGCGCAGCTCGTCGACGCTCCACACGTAGAACTTGCCCTCGATCCCCTCGGAGTCCGCATCGAGGGCCGAGCAGAAGCCGCCCTCCGGTCTTTGCATCTCGCGCAGCGCCCAGTCCAGCGTCTCGCAGCACACGCGGCGGAAGCGCTCCTCGCCGGAGACCTGCCAGCCATGCAGGTACGCCAGGGCCAGCAGCGCGTTGTCGTAGAGCATCTTCTCGAAGTGGGGGACGGTCCAGGTGGCATCGACCGAGTAGCGGGCGAAGCCGCCGCCGATCTGGTCGTAGATCCCGCCGCGCGCCATCGCTGCGAGTGTGCCCAGCGACATCTCGCGCTCCCCCCGGGCGAGCAGGAACTCGATGACCGAGGCGGGCGGGAACTTGGGAGCGCCGCCGAAGCCGCCGCGCGCGCGGTCATACGATGCCCGCAACGCCTCGGTGGCGGCGCGCACGAGGTCGTCGCGGATCGGCTCACGCGACGGCTCGAGCCGGCCGGTGGCGCCAAGCGCCTGGACCAGTCGCGCCCCCTGTTCGCGGATCTCATCGCGCCGGTGGGCCCAGGCCTCGGCCACCCCGTCGAGCACCATCCGCCAGCTCGGGAGCCCATGCCGCGACTCGGGCGGGAAGTAGGTGCCGGCGTAGAACGGCACCCCCTCTGGGGTGAGGAACGCGTTGAGCGGCCAGCCGCCGTGCCCGGTCAGCGCCTGGCAGGCCTCCATGCAGATCGCATCGATGTCCGGTCGCTCCTCGCGGTCGACCTTGACGCACACGAACCGGTCGTTCATGAGCTCGGCGATGTCGCCGTCCTCGAACGACTCGTGGGCCATGACATGGCACCAGTGACAGGCCGAGTAGCCGATCGAGACGAGCAGGGGGCGGTCCTCCTCGCGCGCTCGCGACCGCGCCCGCTCATCCCAGGGGTACCAGTCGACCGGGTTGTCCTTGTGCTGCAGGAGGTACGGCGAACTCTCGCCAGCGAGGCGATTCGGCACGACCTGAGGGTACCCGCGGGCAGACGCGGGCAATACGCTACGTAAGGCGCGCCCCCGGAGGAGGAACCAGTTGGCAAAACACCGCGAGTCGATAACGGCGCCCGGCGCTCCCGAGGCAGTTGGTCCTTACGTCCACGCCGTGCGGTCGGGCGGCCTGCTCTTCTGCTCCGGTCAGATCCCGCTCGACCCGAAGAGCGGGGAGATCGTCGGCGCGACCGCCGCCGATCAGGCCGGTCGCTGCCTGGAGAATCTGGCTGCGGTCTGCCAGGCGGCCGGCGTGACGCTCGGCGATGCCGTGCGCCTGACCGTGTACCTCACCGACATGGGCTCGTTCGCGTCGGTCAACGAGGTGTACGAGTCGTTCTTCGAGTCCGACCCACCGGCACGGGTGGCGATCGCGGTGGCGGCCCTGCCGCGTGGCGCGCTGGTCGAGATCGACGCGGTGGTGGCGCTCCCTGCTTAGGCTCGCTCCTCCTCTCGGCATCGACGACATGCGCCGCGCCGCGCAGGCGGGCGCCGGCATGGTGCGCGAGACGCCGGTGCTGAGCTCCCGGACGCTGAGCGAGCGCGCCGGCGGGACGGTCGCCTTGAAGGCCGAGAACCTCCAGCGCACGGGGTCGTTCAAGCTGCGCGGGGCGCTGTCCAAGCTCGCGGCGCTGGGGGAGGACTGCGCGGCTGGAGTGGTCACGGGCAGCGCAGGCAACCATGCCCAGGCCGTGGCCCAGGCCGCCCGAGCGCAGGGGCTGCCGTGCGACGTGTTCATGCCCGAGACGGCCCCGATCGCCAAGGTCGAGGCGGCGCGCGGACTCGGGGCGCACGTGCAGATGATCGGCGTGACGGTCGATGACGCCCTCGAGGCGGCGCGGGAGCGGGCGGCGCGGGATGACCGGATCGCGTTCGTGCACCCGTTCGAGGACGCCCACGTGATTGCCGGGCAGGGAACGCTGGGACTCGAACTGCTCGAGCAGGTCCCGAACCTGGCCCGGGCTATCGTTCCGGTCGGCGGCGGCGGCCTGATCAGCGGTGTGGCGATCGCGCTCAAATCCGCGCGCCCGGAGATCGAGGTGCTGGGCGTGCAGGTGGCCAGCTGCGCCCCCATCCGCGCGTCGCTCGACGCAGGCAAACCGGTGCCGGTCACCTCCGCGCTCACCATCGCCGACGGGATCGCGGTGAAGCGACCGGGCGAGCTCACCCTCCAGTTGATCGGCCGGTGGGTGGACGAGATGGCGGTGGTTGAGGAGGACGAGGTAGCCGAGGCGATGGCGTTCCTGCTCGAGCGGGCCAAGCTCGTCGTGGAGGGCGCCGGCGCGGTCGGGGTCGCGGCGCTGCTCGCGGGCCGGCTAAGCGCCTCGCCGACCGGAACCACCGTCGTCGTGCTGTCGGGCGGGAACGTGGATGCGGGGCTACTGGCCGAGGTCGCGCGCCGCCACGAGAGCCAGTCAGGCCGGCGCCTGGTGCTGCTGGCCTCGCTGCCCGATCGGCCGGGCTCGCTGGCGCGGCTGCTCGCCCTGGTCGGCGAGCTCGGCGCCAATCTGCTCGACGTCGGGCACATCCGAGAAGGGTTCGACCTGCACGTGCGCGAGACCGCCGTGCAGCTCGTGCTCGAGACGCGAGGCTCAGGCCACGCCGAACGCGTGGCCGGCGCGGTGCGGGAAGCCGGCTACGCGGAGCCGCGCGCGCTGCGGTAAACCCGGTGCCCGTTGCCGCTGGCCTGCGCGTCGACCCGGTAGCCGGCGGCCTGCTCGACCAGAGCGCCGAAGACGCGACTGCGCTCGTCGGCCTCGGGGTGCCACTGGACGCCGAGGACGAACCGGCGCCCGGGCCCTTCGAGTGCCTCGGGCACATCGTCGAGCACCGAGTGGCCGGTGACCTCGAGGCCGGCGCCGACGATGGCCACGCCCTGATGGTGATGCGATTTGGTGCCGTGGAGCTCCTCGCCGGCCGCACGGGCGGCGAGTGAGCCTGGTGCCAGACGCACGTCGTGATCGGCGTTGTCGAAGCTGCCCGGCGTGCGGCGGTGCTCCTCGTGGCCGAGCTCGTCGGGGAGGTGCTGGCTGAGCGTGCCGCCGAACGCGACATTGATCAGCTGCATCCCGCGGCAGATGCCCAGCACCGGCATGTCGCGCTCGATCGCGCGGCGGGCCAGCGCCAGCTCGCTGCGGTCGCGCTCGGGGACGATGTGGTGCGTCTCGGGATGGGGGTCCTCGCCGTAGCAGGCGGGGTCGATGTCGTTTCCGCCGGCCAGGATCAGTCCGTCGAGGAGATCGAGGATCTCATCCGGGTCATCCTCGAGACGTCCGTCGGGCGGGATCATCACCGCCAGTCCGCCCGCGCGCTGGATGGCCGCGATGTAGCTGACTGCGAGCAGGGCGGCATCGCGCTCCCACACGCCCCATCTGGCGCGCGCGAGGGCGGTGCAGATTCCGATGACAGGCCTGCGCTCGGACATCCTGAAGTCCAGGCTAGCGCGGCGCGGCGGCTTCGCGCCGCAGCTGCGCCCGCCGGATCTTTCCCGACGCCGTCTTCGGCAGCTCCTCGGCAAAATCGACGATGCGCGGGTACTTGTAGGGGGCGGTCTGGTCCTTGACGTGCTCCTGGAGCTCGGCGACCAGCTCGGGGCCGGCGGCGAACCCGTCGCGCAGGACGACCACCGCGCGCACGACCGCTCCGCGCTCCTCGTCCGACGCGGACACCACCGCCGCCTCCGCCACCGCCACGTGGGAAACCAGCGCCGATTCCACCTCGAACGGCCCGATGCGATAGCCGGCCGAGATGATCAGATCGTCGCTGCGCCCCTCGAAGTAGAGATAGCCGTCGGCGTCCTCGCCCACCCGATCACCCGTCCGCCAGGGCCGACCGGCCGGGGCGGGTGTGCCGTCCAGATAGCCGACGAAGAACGTGGGATCGCTCGCCGGATGGCCCAGTACGAGCTCGCCGTCCTCGACCCGGAGGTCAACTCCGGGCAGGGGGCGGCCCATCGACCCGAGCCGCACGGGCTCACGCGCCGGGTTGCCGGTCAGCTGTCCGGTCTCGGTCTGGCCGTACCCGTCGCGGATCTCGAGGCCGATCTCCTCGCGGAAGACGCGAATCACCTCGGGGTTGAGCGCCTCGCCGGCGGCCACCAGCGACCGCAGGTGGGGGAAGGGCCGGAGCTGGGCGCGCTTGGCGATCACGCGGTACTCGGTGGGGGCCATGCACAGCACGCCCACGCGCTCGGAGGAGAGGATCTCGAGGCGCTGGGCCGGCTCAAAACGCGCGTCGTGCAGGAGCGCGGCTGCCCCGCGCAGCCACGGCGCGATGAACGTGTTCCGGGCCGACTTGGACCAGCCGGTGGCGGCCGTGCACCACACCACGTCTCCCGGCCGGGCATCGAGCCAGTGCTCGGATTGCAGGCGCTGCCCGGGCAGGTAGCGCTGACCGTGGACCACTCCGGTCGGCTCGCCCGTGGTGCCGCTCGTGAAGGTGATCAGGCAGGGGTCATCCGGCGCGAGGTCCACCGCCGGCGCGGGTTTGGTTCGTTCAAACAGGCGCTGGTCGGGCACGGCGAGCACAGGGCAGCCTGGGGCGGCGGCGGAAAGCTCGGGCAGGTTGCGCTCATCGGCCACGATCAGCCTCGGCCGGGCGGCGGCCATCCGGTGGACCAGGTCCTTAGCCCGGAGCTGCTCGTTGCAGGGAAGCACGACGGCGCCGATCCGGAAGCACGCGACCATCGTCAGCACCCACTCGGGCCGGTTGCCGATCAGCGTCATCACCACGTCGCCGCGGTTGACGCCGTGCTGCTCGACCAGCCTCCCGGCCAGCCGCGCGCTGCGGTCCGCGACCTCCCCGAAGGTCCACTCCCGGCGACCGTCGTCGCCGGCGAGCTCCACCAGCGCAAGGCGGTCGCCCGGAGCGGCATCAACGACGTCGCGAGCGAAGTTCATCGGGCGGCCAGTGTGCCAGGATCGAGCACGGTGACGTTCTGGAATGGCGTGCTCTGGCTTCACCTGCTGGCCATGGCGTTCTTCGTCGGCGGGCAGCTCATGCTGGCCGCGGTGGTGGTGCCGGTGCTGCGCGGGGCGGGCGAGCGCACGGCGATCCAGGCGGCGGCGCGCCGGTTCGGCGTCGGTACGCTGATCGCCTTCGCGGTGCTGATCCTGACCGGCACGGCGATGGCCAGCCACCTTCACCGCTGGGGCGACTCGACGCTGCACGTCAAGCTGGGGCTGGTCGCCCTGGTGGGAATCCTGATTGGCGCCCACCTGCGCCGGCCTCGGTCGCGCGCGCTGGATGGCGCGATCTTCCTGGTCTCGCTGGCCATCGTGTGGCTGGGCATCGTGGTGGCGGGCTGACTCGGGCCACGGCTCGTGGCCGACCGGATGGGGAAGAAGCTCCTCATAGGACATCCGTCCACTTTGGCCATCCTCCAGCGAAGATCCGGGAAAATCCCGCTCGGCCGCCGGCGCAAGGGGGCCCAGATCGACTGAATGCGGGTTCGGCTCCGGTCGGAGCTCGCCGAGCAGAAACCGGCGATCGATCTGGTTGCAGCCGGCGGCTTTTCCCCATAACCTGGCCGTCGAATGGGGCTGATGTCCGGCACCGGGCCATTGGGGCGCAAACCCGCGGGGACCTTCAACTTCAAGTCGCCGAACCCCGGGCAAGCCATGTACATGGAGCGCTCGCCGAAGTGGGTGCGGGTCGGCCTGGGCGGCGAGACGATCGCCGACAGCCGCCACGCCCTGTTGCTGCAGGAGTCAGGCCATCAGCCGGTCTACTACTTCCCGCCCGATGACGTCCGCGCGGATGTGCTCGAGCCGTCGGACCGCCACACCCGCTGCCCCAAGAAGGGCGAGGCGTCCTATTACACGATCCGCCTGGGCGACCGAATCGAGGAAGCGGCCGCCTGGTACTACCCGAAGCCGCTGCAGGGCGCAGAGCCGCTCAAGGGCTTGATCGCGTTCTACTGGGGCCGGATGGATCAGTGGCTCGAGGAGGACGAGGAGGTGCTCGTCCATCCCCGCGACCCCTACCACCGGGTCGACGTGCTGCCGACCTCGCGCCACATCCGGGTATCGGTGGACGGCGAGATCCTGGCCGAGTCAGATCATGCGGTGGCGCTGTTCGAGTCCAACCTGCCGACCCGCTGGTACCTGCCCCGCGAGGACGTGTCGGCCGCGCTGGAGCCGAGCGACACCGTCACGCGCTGCCCCTACAAGGGCTCGGCGGCGTATTTCTCCGTGCGCCGTCAGGACGGCGAGATCGTCAAGGACCTGATCTGGCACTACGACGAACCGCTTCAGGCGGTCAACCAGATCGCGGGGCGGCTGTGCTTCTTCAACGAGCGCCTCGAGGTCGAGGTCGACGGCGAGCTCGAGAGCCGGCCCGAAACCGACTGGACGCACGGCGTCAAGTCCCAGGCTGCGGCGATGCGCTGACCACGTATGCTCGGCTGCTCCCCGCGACCCCGAGGAGCAAGCACGGAGCATGGCCATCGCGACTCCCTACAGCGAGAAGACCGACGAGCAGAAGGCGATCACCGAGATGGTGCGCCAGTTTGCCGACGAACAGATCATCCCCAACGCCGAGCACTACGACCACGAGGACGAGTTCCCGCAGCCGATCGTCGCGCAGATGAAGGAGCTCGGGCTGTTCGGGGTCACGATCCCGGAGGAATACGGCGGGATGGGGCTCGACCTGACGACGTACGCGATGATCGTGGAGGAGCTCTCGCGGGGCTGGATCTCGATCTCGGGGATCGTCAACACCCACTTCATCGGCTCGTACCTGTTGATGAAGTTCGGCACCGAGGAACAGAAGCAGAAGTACCTGCCCCCCATGGCGACCGGGGAGATGCGTGCCGCATTCTCGCTGTCCGAGCCGGAGCTGGGGTCGGACGTGGCCGCGATCAAGACCTCGGCGAAGAAGGTCGACGACACGCACTACGAGATCAACGGCACCAAGATGTGGGTGACCAACGGCCTGCTGTCTTCGCTCGTGTTCGTGCTTGTCCGGACCGACCCGGCGGCCGATCCCAAGCATCGCGGGTTGACCTGCTTCGTCGCCGAAAAGGAGCCGGGCGCATCCGAGAACTCCGGCGAGTACGCCGGATTCAGCGTCCCGCCCAAGATCAAGAAGATGGGCTACAAAGGCGTGGAGTCGACCGAGCTGGTGTTCGACGGCTACCGCTGCCCGGTGGAGAACATCCTGGGCGGCGAGGCGGCGGGGTTGAACAAGGGGTTCGCCCAGATGATGGACGCGCTGGAGCTCGGCCGGGTCAACGTGGCCGCCCGCGGCGTGGGCCTGGCCCAGCGGGCGCTCGAGCTCGCGCTGAAGTACTCGCAGGAGCGCCGGGCGTTCGGCAGGCCGATCGCCCAGCACCAGGCGATCCAATTCAAGCTGGCCGACATGGCTACCCAGGTCGAGGCGGCGCGGCTGCTCACGATGCGCGCGGCGCGGCTCAAGGATGCCGGCGAGCGCTCCGACATCGAGGCCGGCATGGCCAAGCTGTTCGCCTCGGAAGCGGCCCGGCTGTGCGCCGAGGAATGCCTGCGCATCCACGGTGGGTACGGCTACTCCAAGGAGTACGAGATCGAGCGCCTGTACCGCGACGCGCCGCTGCTCTTGATCGGCGAGGGCACCTCCGAGATTCAGCGCATGGTCATCGGACGCAAGCTGCTCCAGCGGCACAAGATCTGAGCATGGCCTCCGACACGAAGTCCCTGATCGAGACCGCGGTCAAGCGCTTCCTCGAAGAGGTGCCGGCGCTCGCCAACCTGAAGCTGGTCGCCGGTCTCGAGCTCCGGGCTCGCGGTGACGTGCAGATGTATCGGATCGAGCTGCCCGGGCCGAAAGTGAGCAAGGACATCGCCGCCGACGCCAAGGTTCGAATCTCGGTCCCGCGCTCGCACTTCAACGCGCTCGCCACCAAGGGGCGCGTGCGCGACTGGCGCGAGGCGTTCGCGAAGGGCGAGGCGCAGGCGAGCGGCATCGACCAGGTGATGAAGCTGATCGTCAACGTGGTGGAGCGCCAGGAGGAACGCTCGCGCACGCGTAAAGCCTCACATCACTGATTCGCGAGCTGCTCGGCCTCCGCCAGCTGCTTCTCGACCAGAGCGAGCCCGGAGTCCCAGAAGCCCGGGTCGGTGAGATTGATGCCGACGATCTCAGCGAGCTGCTCAGGGCTGCGCGACCCGCCGGCGGAGAGCAGCTCAAGATAGCTCGGTACGAACGAATCGCCCTCCTCGAGGTAGCGACTGTAGACCGACAGCGCAAGCAGCAGACCGTAGGCGTAGGCGTAGACATACCCGGGCGTGTTGATGAAGTGGGGCACGTAGGACCACCAGAAGCGGTAGCCCTCGGTGATCTGCACGGAGTCTCCGAACAGCTCGCTCTGCGCCTCGACCCACAGCTCACAGATCCGGTCAGCCGACAACTCCCCCTCGGCGCGCCGCCGGGTGTGCGCCAGGTGCTCGAAGCGATTCATGGCCACCTGGCGGAACACGGTGGCGATCGCGCCGTCGATCCGCTCGCCGAGCAGCCCCAACCGCTGTTCGTCGTCGGCGATCTCGGCCAGCATCCGGCCGAACACGAGCGCCTCGCCGAACACCGAGGCGGTCTCGGCCAGCGTCAGCGGCGTCGACTGATGAAAGACGCCCTGGGGCTGCGCCAGCGCGGCGTGCAGGCCGTGGCCGAGCTCGTGGGCCATGGTCAGCACATCGCGCCGCTGAGCGGTGAAATTCAGCATCACATAGGGGTGGACGCTCGGGACGGTGTAGGCGCAGAAGGCGCCGCCACGCTTGTGCGGCCGGGGTGGCGCATCGATCCAACGCTCGTCGAAGAAGCGCCGTGCGACGTCTCCCGCCACGGGGGAGAACGACTGGTAGGTGTCGAGCACCAGCTCACGCGCCTGCGCGAACGTGTAGGTGGCATCTTCGCGCAGCACCGGGGCGGAGCGGTCGTAGTCGCACAGGCGGTCGATGCCCAGCAGCTTGGCCTTCAGCCGGTACCAGCGCTGGGGCATGTCGAAGCGGGCCCGAACCGCCTCGATCAGCGCCGTCACCGATTCGTCGGAGGCCTCGTTGGAGAGATTGCGGCTGGCCAGCCAGTGCGGGTAGCGACGCAGCCGATCCTCGACCGACTTGTCGTAGAGGAGCGTGTTGTAGATGAAGCCCCGTGTGCGCAGGCCCGGTTCGAGGGTGCGGGAGACCGCCTCCGCGGCGGTGCGCCGGACGTCCCGGTCGGCCGTCTGGAGCCGGCTGAGCGCGACGTCGAGAGTCAGCTCCTGCCCGTCGAGCCGGACCCTGAGCGCGGCGACCAGCTCGCCTAACAGCCGGGCCCAGGCGGCCTGACTCGAAATCGACTTCTCCGTGACGATCTTCTCCTCACTCTCGGAGAGCAGGTGGGGGCGGTAGCGCCGGACGCTCTCCAGGTGATGGCGATAGCGCTCGAGCTGGTCTGAAGCGAGCAGCTCCTGCGCGCGGGCGTCGTCGAGGGCCGCCCACTCGAGCTCGAAGAACAACAGCAGCGTCTCGATTGCAGTGCCGCGCTCCTGCACGAGCGCCAGCAGCGCGCCGCGCGCGGGGTCGGCCGTGTCGGTGGAGAAGCGCAGGCTGGCGTAGGAGCCGACCCGCCCGATCAGGTCGTTGACCGCCTCGAGCTCGCGCATCGCGGCCTCGAGACCGGCGGCGTCGAGCTCGGCCACCTTGCCGGAGTATGTCTCGGCGAACCTTCCCGCCCGCTCCTTCGCCTCGTCGAGCATGCCCTCGGCGGCCGCGCGCTCGTCCCGGGCGGTGACCCGTCCGTCGAGCAGCGGGCTGAGGTCCCACTCGGTCTCGAGCAGCTCGGGATCGGCCAGGGGATCAGCGGCGGTAGACATCGGCAGCCTTGAGCTTACCCGCAGCTCATCGGGTGCAACGGACCGTGGATGCGGTACACGACGATCGGCTGGCCTGTGGCGAGTTCGCGGAACACCGGCCGCGCCGCGGGGTCCGACGCGGTCCAGCGATCTTCCGGCGAGGGTTGCAGATTACGCGGGTGCCAAGGGTCGCGGGCGGGTGTGGTGATGATGTATTTCAAGTGGTCGGTGTTCAGCTGGGCACGCCATCGAGCGCAGGTGGCGATCGGCGTGAACGAGCCGTGGGGGCCGCGCTCGGCGACGTACTCGACGTGGTTTGAGAGATCGAGGCCGTAGAGGGGATAGGAGAAGAAGCCGCCGAACGTCCCCACGATTCCGACGCGGGCGTGGTGGACGTTTCGAAACAGGGCCCACACCGGGGCCAGGTAGGAGACACCCGGCTGGTAGGCATAGCGCCCGCGGAGGTAGTGCGTCTGGAGGCGGTAGCCGGCGGCGACCAGGACGAGGGCGGCCGCGGCGAGCACGGCGAGTGAGGCTCGGCGGGGGCGGCGGGCCACCAGGACGGCGATGCCGGCCAGGAACGCCGCGCCGATGGCGATCGCGCCCAGCGCGTGTGCGGAGGGCCAGAGCCGCGGCTGAGTCACCGTGCCGATCAGGATGACGGCGAACGCGAGGACCGCTGCGGCGCGGGCGCGCGGCGCTTGTGAGAGCGGCGGCGCCAGCGGCGCCACGACCAGCGCCAGCGTGAGGGCCGGCGCGAGGTAGCGCAGGTTGAAGGCGAAGCCGACCGGTCCGCCCATCGGGCCGGCAGCCGTTTCCGGGGTGACGAGGTACGCGGCGAGGGAGAGAAGGGCAACCCCGCCGAGCATGCGCGTGATGCGGTCGGCGCCGGGCCAGGCGAGGCAGAGGAGCGGACCGATGATGGCCCCCGCGAGGATCAGGTACCACCAGCGGCCGAGACCGGCGGCCAGGGCGGGCTGGGCGAAGCGGCTCCAGAAGCCGGAGCTGCCCAGATAGTGCGCCACCGAGTACCCGGTGTGCTGCTGGAGCGCCGGCGCCGGCGTGGGCAGGAGGCCACCGAGGCTGGACCAGGGCACGGGGTTACCGACCGCGATTAGGTTCCGCGCGTACCAGAACCCGCCGGCGAGGATCAGCGGGCCCAGCCACAGACCAGCCGTGGCCAGCTGCCTGATTCGTGGCGCGATGACAATGACGCCGACCGTGAGCGCAAGGACCGGTGCGACGACCGTCAGCTTGGTGCCGACCGCGAGACCAGCGGCGACCGCGGCGAGGACGAGGGCTGCGGTGCGGCACGGATCGTTCGCGATCAGCGCCACCGCGGCGAGCAGGAAGAACACCGCGATCACGTCGTTGGCCGCGCTGCCCGCCTGGGAGTAGTCCATCATCGTCGTGGCCATGGCAAGTGCCGCGCCGAGCAGGGTGGCGGCGCCGACCCCGCGCGGGCGCCCGATGCAGTAGGCGGCCAGCAGGGTCAACCCGAGCCAGACCAGGTTCAGCCCGGGCGAGAGGGTGTCGCGCCCGAGCAGCACGATCCCCAACCCGTGCAGCAGCTCCGCGGTGGCGGGATAGAACGGCGTCAGATACTCGACGTCGGTGAAGCGCAGCGGCGTGATATGCCCCGTCTGCGCGAAGCTCGCCGCCCACGGAAGGTGGTACCAGAGCGAGTCGAAGCCGCGGATGCCGACGTCGTAGGACTGCATGGTGAGGGCACCCCACTCGGCGAGAACGGTGGCGGCGCCGAGGAGCGCGATGACGACGCCGGCGCCGATCGCCGAGGAGCGCGGCCGGCGGGCACGGCTGGCCGGGGGCGTGGCCCAGACGACGCCCGCGCAGGTGAGCACGCACGCGACCAGCACCGGGCCGAGCTCGAACAGCCCGACGGCTCCGAGCAGCTCGAGGATCGCCACCAGCAAAGCCAGGCCGATGACGGTCTCGGCCAGCCTCGCGGGCGGTCCTGTCCAGTCCGCCAGCGCGCGGCGCCGGATCGCGACGGCGGCGATGGCCAGCGACCCGCAGATCAGCGCGAGCGCGGCCACGCCCAGCGCATAGCGACCGACGCCCGTGTTCACGCTCGCCACCACACGAGACGGTCGGGCGTGAGCGCGATGATCGGACCCGCGGGACGCTCACGGCGGTACGCCGGATAGCGCTCGGTCAGGGCGTCAAGGGCATCCGGCGCGTCGGCGGCAGAGAGGATCTCTACCGGCCCGATCGCCTGGACCCAGGCCAGCCGCGACCAGTCGTCCTCGTAGTGGTCCACGGTCAGCGCCGCACGGGGCCGCGCCCGCAGCCAGCGCACGCGGGCCAGGCGCTCGGGCGCCACGCGTTTGGGTTTGTCATCGATGGCCGTGATCAGCGCACCCTCCGAGAGGGCATAGGTAACCGGCAAAACGCGCGGGGCGCCGTCGTCGTCGAGGAGTCCGAGGCGTGCCACACGCGATCGCTCGAGCAGCTCCCGGGCCCACTCGGGGAGCTTGGCTACGCTCTCGCTCCGACCCATGACCGGCCGAAGACTAGGCGCCCTCGCCCCCGTTGCTCTCGTCCTCGGCTCGCTCGCGGGCTGCGGCGGGACGAGCCAGGCTCAGCGCACCCCGACGGCGAGCGCGGTACCGCTCGTGCCCGGGTCTAAAGTCGTCCAGCAGTTTCGCCGCTGCGACCAGGGGGCGAACGCGTTCTGCGCGCTCGATCTGGTCGTGACCAATCGCCGGTACAACTCCTCAGATCTGCTGGCTCGGGACGAGAGCCATCTCCTGCGCAAGCGCGGCTGGTCGCTGGCCGACGGCGACACCGGGCTGCAGAGCGCGGCCAACTCTCCCGGCCACAAGCTGCGCCTCACTTACACCACGGCCAGCGGTGATCTGCAACAGATCGTCCTCGGGACCATCGACCGGCCGTGGCCGATCACCTACGCGCTGTCGAACGCCATGTTCGATCGTGCCGCGGCAATGTCCATGCGGCTCGAAGTGGGCGCGTCGTGAGGTCGCGTGTCAGCGATCGCTAACCGTGAGACGGCGATTGGGGCCAACCGAGATGGCGCGTCGGCCGGCCAGCAACTCGCGCAGGTCGGCGCCGACAAGCTCGGAGCGCCAGCCCTCGAGCGTGCGCACGTCTGGCTCGCGCTCACCACGCCGCGCCGCCGCGACGATCAGTTCGAGTTCGCTGCGCGAGGTGATCAGCTCGTAGGCCAGCCCGGCCTCGAGCGCGCGCGCCCGCAGGAGCGCCTCGGCCAGCACGATCAGCGGAGCGTCCTCAGGGTCGGAGCGTCCGCGCGGCTCCTCCCGCGGAATCGGCCGCGCCTTCATGCCGACCGCGATCGCGTCGAGGATGGTCGCGCCGCGCCGCCTGATCCCGGACGGATGGATGCCGCGGATGTTCTCGAGCGCGCTCAGGTTCGAGGGATGGCGTTTGGCGACCTCGACCAGAGCCGGATCGGCCAGCACCGAGCCGACCGGGCGGTCCTCGTCGGCGGCGGTGCGCTCGCGCCACGCCGCGACCTCGCGCGCGACGGCACGCGCCCGCGAGTCGAGCTGGCCAATGCGCGGCAGCCGCTCCCAGGCGCTGTAGGGGTCCCGCTCGTCGGTGGCGATTTCCAGACGCCTGCACTCCTCGCGCGCCCAGGCCTCGCGGCCCGTCTCACGCAGGCGGCGCTGGACCTCGTCGGCCAGCTCGAGCAGATGCGCGACATCCTCGGCGGCGTAGCTGAGCTGCTCATCGCTGAGCGGCCGCGCGTCCCAGCGCGTGTAGCTGGCTGTCTTGCCCACGCGGCGGCCGAGCATCGTCCCCAGCAGATTGCCGTAGCCGGTCTGGGCGCTCGCGCCGACGAAGCCGGCCGCCAGCTGGGTGTCGAAGATGTTGGTGATCTCGGTGTTCCAGGCGCGGCGGAGGATCGCGATGTCCTGCCGGCCGGCGTGGAGCACCACCTCGATCGCGGGATCGGCCAGCAGCTGCGCGACGGGTGTCACGTCGATGCGATCGAGCGAATCGATCAGGTCGATGCGCGGCTTGTTCGCCTTCGCGCCGTCATCGACGGCGATCTGGACCAGGCAGAGGAGGGCCCGGTAGCGGCCCTCCGACATGAACTCGGTGTCGATCCCGATGCGCCCGCTTGCGCGCGCGGCGGCCGCGGTGGCCGCGATGTCTTCGGAGGTGGCGAGTGGGCCGGTGGAGTCGCGGCGGACTGTCTGGGCGCGCATTTGGGCTGAGCGTAGCGGGGAGCGGTGGGCCGCCGGGCACGGACGCCCGGCGGAACGGCCCCAGGGATGCCGAGCGCAGCGAGGCCCATGATTGGGTTGCGGGGCAATCCGACCGTGCTGGTAGGATATGAGTCCGATGATCTTCTCGTCCAAGGCGGAGTACGGGGTGCGGCTGATGGTGGAGCTGGGGCGCCAGTTGCCGGAGCAGCCGACCTCGTTGAAGGCGATCGCCGACGCCGAGGGCTTGCCGCTCGCGTACCTGGAGCAGGTGGTGGCGCGGCTGCGTAAGGCGGGTCTCGTGATGAGCGCGCGCGGCGCGCACGGCGGCTACTGGCTGGCCCGGCCCGCGGAGGAGATCGCCATGGTGGATGTGGTGCAGGCGCTGGAAGGCGCCATCGCGCCGATGGAGTGCTTCGTGCACGACCACACCGAGCGGGTGCTGTGCTCGCACGAATCGGACGCGGGACGCTGCGCCACCAAGCTGCTGTGGACGCGCGTGCAGGGCGGCATCATCCGCTCGCTGCAGACGACCACGCTGTCCGAACTCGTCGAGTTCTCCCGGCGTACCGAACTCGCGCGGACAGCCTGACCGGTTCCCGAATTGAAAGCTTGATATGGCAGATCTAGAGATACGAAACCTCCACGTCCGAGTGGGCGAGAAGGACATTCTGCGCGGTGTGGACCTCGCCGTCGGCCGCGGCGAGATCCATGCGCTGATGGGGCCCAACGGCTCGGGCAAGTCGACGCTGGCGAACGCCGTGATGGGCCACCCCGGGTTCGAGGTGACCGAAGGCCAGATCGTCTTCCGAGGTGAGGACGTGACCGAGGCCAATCCCGACGAGCGCGCCCGGATGGGGCTGTTCATGGCCTTCCAGTACCCGGTCGCGGTGCCGGGCGTGACGGTGACTAAGTACCTGCGGACGGTGTTGAACGCGCACCGCGAGGCGCGCGGGGCACAGCCGGTGCCTTTGCGCGAGTTCCGTCAGACGGTCGAGGCCGCCATGAAGCTGACGAACGTTCCGCGCGAGTTCTCCTCGCGCTACCTGAACGAGGGGTTCTCGGGAGGCGAGAAGAAGCGGATGGAGATATTGCAGCTCGCGCTGCAGCGGCCTTTGATGGCGATCTTGGACGAGACGGACTCAGGATTGGATATTGATGCTTTGCGGGTCGTGGCGAACGGAGTCAATGCGGTCGCCGGGCCGGAGATGGGCGTGCTGATCATCACCCACTATCAGCGGATCCTGCACCTGGTCCAGCCTTCGCACGTGCACGTGATGTATCAAGGCCGGATCGTGCGCGAGGGCGGGCCCGAGCTCGTCGACGCGCTCGAGGCCAAGGGCTACGGGTGGATCACCGCCGACATCGAGGCGGCGGCGTAGTGACTGCGGTCTCGAGTCAGGCTTCCGGTCGTACTTCGGGCGGTTTCGGGGTCTCCGGCGAGGAGGTCGCCGCGCAGTTCCCGGTGCTGCGAAACCGGTCGTTTGACGGACGCCCGGTGGTGTATCTGGATTCGTCGGCCACGTCCCAGACACCGGATGCGGTGATCGATGCGATGACGTCCTACTACACGCAGTCGCGCGCTTCGATTCATCGCGGGGTGTATCCGCTGGCGGCCGAGGCGACGGATCTGTATGAGGGCGCCCGGACGCGGATCGCCTCGTGGCTGGGCTCTTCTCCGCAGGAGACGATCTTCGCGGCGAACGCCACCGCGGCGATCAACATGGTCGCGTACACGTGGGGGCGGCAGAACGTCCAGCGCGGCGACCTGGTGGTCCTGACCGAGATGGAGCACCACTCGAACATCGTGCCGTGGCAGTTGCTCTGCCAGGACCGCGAGGCCGAGCTCGCGTATGTGCCGGTGACGTCGGACGGGTTCCTGGACATGGAGGCGCTTGACTCGTTGCTGGCGCGCGGTCCCCGGTTGGTCGGCGTGGTGCATGTGTCGAACGTACTGGGCACGGTGAACCCGGTGGCCTCGATCGCCCGTCGTGCGCACGCTTGCGGGGCGGTGGTGCTGGTGGACGGGACACAGGCGGTGCCGCAGCTCCCGGTGTGGCTTCCCGAGTTGGATGTGGACTTCTACGCCTGGACGGGACACAAGGCCTACGGGCCCACGGGCATCGGCGTGCTGCACGGCCGGCGCGCGCTGCTCGAGGAGATGCCGCCGTTCATCGGGGGTGGCCACATGATCCGGACGGTGGCGGCCAACGAGTCGACCTGGACCGACCTGCCGTGGAAGTTCGAGGCCGGCACGTCTCAGATCGCCGAGGCGATCGGCCTGGGTGCGGCCGTGGACTGGATCCAGGGCCTGGGCATGCCGTCCATCCGCGCGCACGAGCAGGCGCTGGTGGCCGAGCTGCTGGAGCGGCTCGTGTCCTTACCCGAGGTCCCGGGGGTGACGGTTCAGGGTCCTCTTGCGGCGGCCGATCGGGGAGCATTGGTGTCGTTCACGTTGGACGGCGCCCATCCGCACGACATCGCTGACATCCTCGGTAGTTCGGGCGTGTGCGTTCGGGCCGGTCATCACTGCGCGCAGCCGCTGATGCGGCGGCTCGGCGTGCCGGCGACGACACGCGCGTCGTTCGCGGTGCATAACTCCCCGGGGGATGTGGATCGCTTGGTCGAGGGGCTGGGGCGGGTGCGCAGCACGCTGCGCCTCGACTGAGCGCTCCGGTTCGACCGACCGCTGGCCGGCGTGCCGCCGATCAACCTGTACAGCGACACCCAGACGCGTCCTACGGACGGGATGCGGGCGGCGATTGCTTCTGCGGTGGTCGGCGACGAACAGCGTGGGCTTGATCCGACAACCCGGCGGCTCGAGGAGCGGGTTGCCGAGCTGCTGGGCTTTGAGACCGCGGTGCTCTTGCCCAGCGGGACGATGTGCAACGAGATCGCGATGCGGCTGCACGCGCGGCCGGGCGGCGACGAGGTGATCCTGGACCGCACCGCGCATCCGGTGAACTCGGAGGCGGGTGGGCCAGCGGTGGTTTCAGGGCTGATGGTGCGGGTGCTGGACGGCGATCGCGGCGTGTTCACCGGCGCCGATTTGGAGGCCGCGGTGCGGCCAACCGGAAATCGATACACGCCGCGCTCGCGGCTCGTGTGCGTGGAGCAGACAAGCAACCTGGGCGGCGGCCGGGTCTGGCCGGCTTCGGTTGTGCACGACGTGTTGGACGTGGCCGCGCGGTTTGGACTGCGCACGCATCTTGACGGGGCGCGGTTGATGAATGCGGTGGTGGCGACGGGAATGCCGGCGTCGTCGTTCGCCTCCGGGTTTGACACGGCCTGGATCGATTTCACCAAGGGGCTGGGGGCGCCGGTGGGCGCCGTGCTGGCCGGCTCGCGCGAGCTGATCGACGAGGCGTGGCGGTGGAAGCAGATGCTCGGTGGCGCCTTCCGGCAGTCGGGGATGGTGGCCGCGGGATGTCTCTATGCACTCGATCACCACGTTTCGCGGTTGGCCGAGGACCATCTGCATGCCCGGGTGCTCGCGGAGGGCTTGGCGGCGTTGCCGGGGGTGCGGCTGGATGTGTCGACGGTAGAGACGAACATCGTGATCTTCTCGGTCGACGATGCGCCGGGGCTGGTGGCGCGGCTGGCCGACCGGGTCGAGCTCCAGGCGTTCGATGCGCACCGGGTACGTGCGGTGACGCATCTGGATGTCTCGCGCGCGGACGTGGAGCGCGCGGTGGCGGCGATCGCCGACGAGCTGGGGTGACGCGGCCGCGGCGTTGTGGGCGGGTTGGGGGCCCGGTGGGGGTATGGCGGGGTCGGGTGGTTCCGTGGGGGATGGCCCCGGGACGGGCGGTCCCGGGCGCGGG
>JAFAZZ010000182.1 GCA_019239375.1 Solirubrobacterales bacterium
CGAGGTCTCGTTCATCTGCTCGCGCAGCTCCCACGTCACCAGGTTCCACACGAACTCCCGCAGCTCGCCGGCGAACGTCGCCGAGTCCTTGGCGCCCGTGCTCGAAAAGGCCAGCATCTCCGGCCCCTCGGCCACCGCGTTAAAGAAACTGTACGGCGCGAGGTTGACCCGTCCGGCCGAGTCCATGGTCGAGATCCAGCCGATCGGACGCGGCGCGACCAGCGACTTGAACGGGTTGTGCGGTAGGACGCTACGGTCCCGGCGCCCGGGTTCGTAGAAGATCATGACCCGGGAGACTGCATCATCCCGACCCGAAGCGACGCGCCGCCGCCGCGCAAGATCGGGTAATCAGCGCGAGGTCCGAGCCCCTGCATCCTCGACCTCATCGAGTAGTCAGGGCGAGGTCCGAGCCCCTGCATCCTCGACCTCATCGGGTAATCAGGGCGAGGTCCGAGCCCCGCATCCTCGACCTCATCGCGAGCGTAAACGACGAGGCTAGGCGAGCAGGCCTAGGCGCTGCCCGCGCTGGACCGCCTCGGTCCGGTTGCGCACGCCAAGCTTGCGGTACACCGCGCTCGTGTGCTCCTTGACCGTGTGCTTGGACAGGTGGAGCTTCTCGGCGATCTCCGGGTTGGTGGCGCCCGAGGCCATCAGATTCAGGACATCGCGCTCGCGCTCGGAGAGCCCGAGCGCAGACGGCTGCTCCTGCTGGTCGAACACCGTCTTGCCGAGACCGACCAGGCGCACCGCGGCGGCGATCTTGCGAGCCGGCCAGTCCTTGTACGCGAAACCCGAGGCACCCGCGGCGCGCGCCGCCGGCGGAGAGATCTCGCCGGCACCCGAGAACAGCAGCACACGTGTCATCGGCTCGGCCTCGCGCAGCTTTTCGCAGATCTCCGCCCCGGACTCCTCGCCGATGAACAAGTCGACCAGCGCCACGTGAGGGCGGTAGCGCACCGCGAGCTCGACCGCCTCCTTACCCGAGTGGGCACTCAGGCAGCGGTCGACCCACGGCTGCTGGGTCAGCATCAGCCGGATCCCCCAATGGACGACGTCGTGGTCGTCGACGACCAGCACGCTCAGGCGCTCGGGGCTGCGCATCTCAGTGCTCAACCGGCACCACCAGCCGCACTTGCCAGCATCCCGGCTCGCGCTCACCGAACTCGACAACCCCGCCTGAATGGAGCGCTTCTAGCGCGGCCAGCCGCAGGCCCATGCCGGTGCGGTGGCGCGTGCCGCTCACGCCGTCGTTGGCCACCTCGAGCACGAAGGCGCCGTCGCTGCGCCCGACCCGGACGCTGACGCGGTTCGGGCTGGCGTGCTTGTCGGCGTTGCGCACCGCCTCGGCCAGGACGGACTGGGCCAGCGGCTGGAGCGCGGATGGCACGTCGCCCTCCTCGCCCGCCTCAAGCGTCACACCCAGGTCGGGATGGACCCGGGACAGCCGCTCCACCTCTGCCACGAACGTGGTCTGGGTGGCGCGGGGCGCGCGGCCGAGCGGGCGCTGCAGCGCCGCGCGCAGCTCCGACAACGCCTCCTGGATCTCGGTGGCGCACCGGACCCGAGCTTCGGCGGCAAGATCGCCCTCACCGTCCAGCGCCATCGAGATGCCAAACAGCCGCTGGATGACCCCCTCATGGATCTCCCGGGCCAGGTCGATTCGCTGCTCGAGTTGGTGCGCCTTCTCACCTTGTGTGGCCACCACGCGTGCCACCGAGGCGAGCGCCGCCGCTTTGCCGAGCGTCCAGAGCAGGTGGCGCTCGGCCTCGTCGAGCGGCGGTGCGGTGAGCAGGCGGTCGGCGAAGATCACCCCCAACGCACGGCCGGCGGCAGCCATCGGCGCGCACACCAGCCGCACTGGTTCGGGAAACAGGCCGGCGTACTCCTCGGGAACTTGGCCTGTCATGTCGCCGGCGATCTCGATCACCCGGTCCTCGCGCAGCGATTGGGTGGCGATCGGCGCCGACTCCACCGTCACGTGAGCGTCGGCGAACGGCTCGACGCTGAGCCCATGCGCGCCGGCCGCGCGCACCCGCCTGCGTGCCGGGTCGTAGCGGAAGATCAGCGCGCGGCGCATGTGCGCCAGGCGGCACACCGCCTCGCACAGCCGGTCGTAGAACACGTCGCCGGTCGGCGCACCGTCGTCTTGCGAGAGCACCTCGACGAACAGCTCGAGGACGTCGACTCCTACTTCGGACCGGGCGGCCGTGGTCATGACCGGATGAGAGCGCAGCTCAGACCGCGCCCAGCAAGGCAAGGCGCAGCGCCTGCTGCGGCTCCAGGTACACGCGCCAAGACTCCTCGCAGCGTGGGCATCGGCATTCCACCGACGGATCGTATCCGTCGAGCGCGGCGTGCCATTCGAGATCGTCGCTGCGCAGGCAGATCGGACAGGCGAGCGACGCGCGCACCAGCGCGTCCGGGTCGTCGGTCCGGAATCTGGCCGTGTCGGCGCGCATGGCCACGGGCCGAGCATGCTCGCCGTATCGGCAGCCTTCAACGCGGTGCTCTGGAGGACCCCCCGGGTGGGGGGAACGTCGCCCTTCGGGGCGGTCGATCCTTAGGTGGTCAGCGCCTCCGCGCGCGCGATCGGACGCTTCCCCCACCGCGAGCGTGTCGCGAAGTCCAGCAGCCGTCCCAGATAGTCGCGCAGCGGAGAAACGCTGATCCCGGCCGGCTCGAGCCGGGCGCGCGTGAACGCGTCGTCGAACGTGGCCGCCACCGAGAAGTAGGGGAAGTACACGCTGCCCTCCTCGAGCGCGGACTTGGTCACCCCGTCGGCCACCTCGGCGAACTCCGCCGGCGGCACGAGCTTCGGCCCCGGCCGATGGAAGTAGCCGCTGGCGAAGCTGACAATCTCTCCCATGGTGCTCGCGTTCGGCCCTGCGGTGAGGTGGTAAGTCTGGCCGGTGTCGCCCGGGCGCTCGCACAGCTCGTGGATCGCGTCGGCCACGTAGTCGATCGAAACCACGTCGACCGGCGATGACGGGCTGGCCGGAACGGCCGGGAATATGCCCCGCGCCAGGGCGCGGAGCGGCCAGTACAAAACATTGAAGGCGGCCGTCCAGCCGCTGTTGCGGTCGCCGACCACGATGCTCGGGCGAAGGATGGTGAACGGGACCTCCGGCCACGAGCGCACGAGCTGCTCGGCCTCGAACTTCGACTGCTCGTAGGAGTTGTGAAAACGCTGGCCCAGATCGAAATCGCGTTCGGAGAAGAGGCCGGCGTGCGTGCCCGCCACATACGCGGTGGAGATGTGGGCGTAGTGCTCGAGCACGCCCAGCTCGCGGCCGCGCGCGGCGAGCTCGAGCATGCGCCTGGTGCCCTCGAGGTTGATCGCGCGCGCCTCGTTGAGGGGGAGGCCGAAGGACACCGACGCCGCGCCGTGGACGATCGTCTCGGTTTCGGCGGCGAGCCGCTCCCAGCGCGCACGCGACAGGCCGAGCCGGGGAGCGGACAGCTCGCCGGCCACCGCCGTCACCCGGCCGCCGTAGCGCCCGGCTCGGTAACCGAACAGGTTGCCCAGCACGCCGTCGAGCCGAGCGCGCGCCGCCGCGTCGCTGGAGGCGCGGATGATCGCCACGAGGTTGCGGTCGGTCCGCTCCAGATACCGCGCGACGAGCTCCATGCCGACGAACCCGGTGGCGCCGGTGAGGAGAACCGTCATTCAGTCTCCTCAAGCGACCGGAACGCCCATGCCAGGCGCGAGCGGGTCTCGGCTGGAGCAATCAGTTCATCGATGTAACCGGTGCTCGCCGCCACCCGCGGGCACAGCTGCGTCTCGGCATAGCGCTCGGCGAGCGCGTCCCGCTCCGCCTCGGGATCGTCGGCCGCCGCGAGATCGCGCCGATGAATGATCCCGACCGCCGACTTGGCCGCCATCACACCGATCTGGGCGTTCGGCCATGCAAACACGTAGTCAGCCCCAAGGTCCTTGGAGTTCATCGTGATGTAGGCCCCGCCGAATGCCTTGCGCAGGATCAGCGTGATGCGCGGCACCTCCGCCTCCGCGAACGCGTGCACGAAGCCCGCACCGAATCGGATCACGCCAGCCGACTCCTGCCGGGTCCCGGGCATGTACCCAGGCGTGTCGACGAGCACGAGCAGCGGGATGCCGAACGCATTGCACTTGGTCACGAAGCGGGCGCCCTTCTGCGATGCGTCGGCGTCGATGATCCCGCCGAGGTGGCGCGGCTGGTTAGCCACCACCCCGACGCTGCGGCCGTTGATCCGGGCAAAGCCGGTGACCAGGTTGCGCGCCCAGCCGGCCGAGACCTCGAGAAGCTCGCCGCCGTCGACCAGCGCGCGGATCACCTCGCGGACGTCGTAGACGCACCGCGCGTCCGCCGGAACAGGCACGCTCGGGTCGTATCCGAGCGGCGGACGCCCTGGCAGAACGGGCGGCCGGGCGTCCCGATGCCGGGGCAGATAGCCGAGCAGCTCGCGCGCCAGGTAAGCGGCGTTCACGTCGCTCGGTGCGACGAAGTGGCACACCCCGTTGCGCTCGTGCACGCGGGCGCCTCCGAGCTCCTCGGCGGTCACCTCCTCGCCGAGCGCCTCGCGCACGACTCCCGGTCCGGTCAGGAACATGCTCGACTGCTCGGTCATGACCACCCAGTCGGTCAGCGCGGGCGAGTATGCCCCGCCCCCGGCCGACAGTCCGGTGATGATCGACACCTGGGGCACGCGGCCGGACAGCTTCACGATCCGGCGGAAGATGCGGCCGTACCCGCCGAGCGCCGCCACCCCCTCCTGCATCCGCGCGCCGGCCGAGGACACGAAACTGACCACCGGCGCGCGCGCCTTGTCGGCCAGCTCGAGCACCCGCACGATCGTGTTGGCGTGCTGCTCGCCGAGCGATCCCCCGGCGTACCCGGCGTCCTGGGCGTAGCAGAACACCGGTCGACCGTCGATCTCGCCCGCCCCGGCCACGACGCCGTCGCCGGGCCGGGCCTTCTCGCCCATGGCGCCCGAGACCACGTCGGAGCGGATCAGTTCGAGCGATCCGCGATCGCACAGAGTCTCGAGGCGGCCAAGCGCGTCGAGGACCGGCTCGGAGGTTCTCAGTTTGGGCGCGAGGGCGACGCTCACGCCGCACCCGCCAGGCACAGCACGGCGTTGTGGCCACCAAACCCGAATGAGTTCGAGAGCGCGATGCCCGGCTTATGTCCGTTGCCGTTCGCGGCCAGTGGGCGGGGACCATCGGGCACGTAGTCGAGGTCGAGGTCCGGATCGGGTTGCTCGTAGTTCAAGGTCGCTGGGGCCACGCGATCGTTCAGCGCGAGCACGGTGGCGATCGCCTCCACCGCGCCGGCCGCGCCCAGTAGGTGCCCGATGGCTGACTTGGTCGAGGAGATCGGGAGGTCGTAGGCCCGCTCACCGAGCGCGAGCTTGATCGCCGCTGTCTCCGAGGCGTCGTTCAGCGGTGTCGAGGTGCCATGGGCGTTGACGTAGTCGATGTCTTCTGGTGTCAGGCCGGCGTTGCGCATCGCGCGCGTGATCGCCGTCGCCGCCGGGCGTCCGGTCGGCTCGGGGGCTGTGAGGTGATGGGCATCAGCGGTGGCGGCATATCCGATCACCTCGCCGAGGATCCGGGCGCCGCGCTCCTTGGCGAGTTCCTCGGACTCGAGCACGAGCACGCCGGCACCCTCGCCCATCACGAACCCGTCCCGCCGGGCATCGAACGGCCGCGAGATGCCGGTCGGCGAGGTCGCCTCCATCGCGCCGAAGGCTGCCTTGGCGAGCGGAGTCAGAGTGGCCTCGGCTCCGCCCGCGAGGACGGCCCTCGCCTCTCCGGCTCTGATCATCCGCATGGCCTCGCCGATCGCGTGGGCGCCCGAGGCGCAAGCGGACATCACGCCGAACACTGGCCCGCGGAGCTTGTGGCGCATCGCCACCAGGCCGGCGGCGGCGTTGCCCATGATCAGCGGGATGGCCAGCGGCGAGACGCGCTCGGGCCCGCGCTCGCGCATCACATCGCAGGAGGACTCGAACGACGCCATCCCGCCAATGCCCGACCCGATCACGCATCCGACGTCGACCGGATCGACGGGCGGTTCCTCGGAGGCCCATCCGGCGTCGGCCACCGCCTGCCCGCCGGCGGCGATCGCCAGCTGGGCAAAACGGTCCGAGCGCCGCGCCTCCTTGGTCGTCATGAACTCGGTCGGATCGAAGTCGGTGCAGGCGCCGAGGCCTCCAGCGATGCCTGAGCGGCCGGCCAGCCAGCCTTCGTAGAGATCGCGCGCGGAGGCGCCCAGCGGGGTCACGGCGCCGATGCCGGTGATCAGGACGCGGTCGCTCACGCCGCCCCCGGGATGGGCGGAGCGGGAGGGCCCCACTCCACGACGGTCGCGCCCCAGGTAAAGCCGGCACCGAACGCCCCGAGGAGCACGCGATCACCGTGCTTGAGGCGACCTTCGTCCTCCACGTACGCGAGGGCCAACGGCAAGGTGGCGGCGGACGTGTTGCCGTACTCCGAGATGCAATCGACCACGCGGCCGCCCGGAAGACCCAGACGCTCTCCGACCGCGCTCAAGATGCGACCGTTGGCCTGGTGGTAGACGAACAGGTCGATGTCCTCGATCCGGGCACCCGCCGCGCGCACGGCCTGAACGGTGGCCAGCGACAGCCGCGCCACCGCCTCGCGGAACGTCTCGTGCCCGCGCATCCGGATGACGCCCTCGGGCCGCGGGACGATGATGTGCTCCGCGCCGGCGCCGTCCGCGCCGAGCACGATCGGGCCGACCCGGCTGTCCTGGGCGGTGGCCTGGAGGACCACCGCGCCAGCGCCGTCAGCGAATACCGCCGCGGTCGCGCGGTCGCCCGGATCGGTGATCCGCGACATGAAGTCCGCGCCAACGACCACTGCGCACCGGGCGCGTCCCGCCTCGATCTGGCCGGCGCCGACCGCCAGCGCAGAAAGAAACCCACTGCACGCAGCGCCGACGTCGAACGCACCGGCGCGAGTGGCGCCCAACTCGTGCGCCACGCGCGGGGCCGCGTTCGGCATCACCTCGTCCGGCGTGCTCGTGGCCACCAGCACGAGGTTGACCTGATCGGCCGCCACGCCGGCGCGCTTCAGCGCTGCCGCCGCGGCGTTGGTGGCGTGCGTCGTGAGCCGTTCCTCGGGCGCGGCCACGCGGCGGGATCGGATCCCGGTGCGGCGCACGATCCACTCGTCGGTCACGCCGAGCCGCGGCGCGATCTGCGCGTTGGGGACCACCGTCTCCGGGAGGCTCACGCCGACCGACGCAATCGCGGTCCCCAGGGGCAGAGCGGCCGCCACCGGCTCGCTGTATTCGGGCGCAGTAACGGTCACTATGCGGAACGCTCCCCAAACCAGGACCGGATGCCAACCGCCGCACCGCCCAAACCCGACACGCGGGGGGTCGGGTGGGCTGGCCCTGCGGCCAGCCACCGACCCCTTATAAACGCGTGACTAAGCCTGCGCCTGGGCGATCTGCGCGCGGCCGCTCGCCATCGGACGGGTGCGATCCCACACCGGGCGCACCTCCACCGACCCGTGGGCGATGTTCGGCATGCGCGAGGCGTGCTCGAGCGCGGTGTCCAGGTCGGCGCAGTCAACCAGGTAGTAGCCGGCCAGGAACTCCTTGGTCTCGGCGAACGGGCCATCGGTGAACTGCGTCTGGCCCCCACGCTCGCGCACGGTGGTGGCCAC
>JAFAZZ010000289.1 GCA_019239375.1 Solirubrobacterales bacterium
CGGAACGGGCACACCGGGCCACAGCGGGGACGACGGACTAGCAGTGGAGGCGCAGCTCAAGCTCCCCTCTGGGCTGGCCATATTTCAGGATGGTTCTTTCCTCATCGCCGACAGCGGCAATAGCGTAGTTCGCCGGGTGTCCCCGGACGGGGTGATCACCCGAGTCGCGGGGACCGGAAGCCAGGGCAGCCCCGGCGATGACGGACCCGCCACGGAGGCTCAGCTCTTCGAGCCGCAAGCCCTCTCACTAACCGCCGACGGTGGCTTCCTGATTCTCCAAGGCAACAGCATTGTCCGAAAGGTTGCACCGGCAGGCACAATCTCACGCGTGGCCGGAACGGGCACCCCAGCCGGTTCGGGCGTCGACCTCGGGGACGACGGCCCTGCCACCGAGGCGAGGTTCGTCGAACTTTTCGATCTGGTGACGACTCACGACGGTGGTTTGCTGCTCTCCGACATCGGCGCGCACGTGGTCCGCAAGGTATGGCCTTGAGGCGAGCCCAGCGAGCATGAGCAGCTAGGTCATTTACCTATCATCACGCGCGTCGCCGGCTCAGGTAGCGCACGCGATGACAGTGATTACGGACGGGCGACCGTGGCGGAGTTAGGCGAGCCGGTCGTGGAGGGGAGTGACCCTCACCAGAGGCCTTTGGATCGCCAACGGTGCGGCGCGGGTGGTGCCGAAGGTGTCGGTCTCGGGCCCACCACCCAAGTCGTGACGGCAGTCGCCAGAGACACTCGGCCACGAACGCAGCCATCACCAAGCCGGATGGCCGCCTACTGTTCGGGCGTCGCGCGAATCCGGTACCGGAGCGGTACTAGACAGTCGGGGCCGGAGAAGACCCGAGCGAGTCGCTCCGCTGGTGGCGGAGCTCGAAATAAAGGACCGCAGCGCTCAGCGCGGTGACCGGCGCGAGCGCGGCGTTCACGGCCCATTGAATGAGTGAACGTCCGACGGAACCGAGCGAATCGGCGGCGATCCCGGCGGCGACGCTGACGACGATCACGGCGAGGAACACGAGGACGATGACGCCAAACACATTCCAGCCGTTGCCGCGCACCAACTCACGACTCCGCTCGAAGGCGGCGAACACGCCGGGACGCTCGAGGACGGTCACCGGCGCCACCACCGACCAGATGACCAGGAGAAACAGTCCCGGGATGATCAGGAGGATGAACCCGATGCCGACGCCCAAGCCGAACAGGATGGACACGGCTACGAGGGGCCAGAAAACCGGCTCGACGCTGCGCACGAGATCGCCGACCGAGCTATCGCGGCGGCCATCCTGCACGTCCTGGACCAACTTCACAACCATCCCCTGGTAGAGGATGCTGAGAGCCCAGAAGAGGATCGCGAGCGCGATGCCTGCGGCTCCGGGGAGGATCAGATAGATGACGAACTGAAGCGCGTAGAGGCAGACCGCGATGCCGATCAACACCGCGAACTGATCCTTGTACAGGTCCCAAACGCGGGACACGACGGACGTCGGGCTAATCGGTTGCACGCTCACGGCGGTTCACTAACCCCGGACTGGACGGAGCTTCTCCTTATTCGTCGCTCCTGCACGGAATCCTCTTGTACCACGAGATCAAAGACGACGACCTGGTGTGAGGTACCTGCTCGGGTCTGCTCGCGCGGGTTCCTCGGTCGGCCGGCGTATGCGAGCCTGCTCAGACGAGCTGGTGTGACAGCGACGGATGAGAGATGGACGTCGCCGGCCGAGTCTTTTCACCCGCGCGACGTAGGCTCGGGTAGGTTCAACGGCGGGCCGGAGAACCTACGTTTGGAGGGCGAGTATGGCTGGCGAGGCTCTGTTCATCGGTTGGGGCGCCCCGGTGCGCGGGCGCGAGAAGAAAGCGCTCCAGGTATTCCAGGAATCGATGGAGTACTACGGCCAGCTGCAGCAGGAGGGGAAGATCGATGGCTTCGACGTCTACCTGCTGGCGCCTCACGGCGGTGACCTTGACGGTTTCGTGATCCTGCGCGGAGATCGCCAGCAGCTGGTGCAGGTCCGCTTCAGCGACGAGTTCGAAAGGCTGACCGTCCGCGCCGGGTCCATCATCGACTCGCTAGGCGTTATCCCCGCGTATGGAGGGGACGCTCTTGGTCAGCAGATGGCGCTCTTCTCAGAGGCTGCAGACGAGTTCGGCGGCTGAGACTTCCTGTAATCAGTATCGGTTGCGCGCCGATGCGGGGGTCCGCTCAACCGTGACCTTCTGACGCACTCGCGTCTGATCGCCACCGGACCGAGGGCTCGTTCAGGCGGCAGCGGTCGGCCCCGGGGTGGACGATCGCCTTTGCTCGGCATGCTCGGGCGCTCGTGAGCCTCCTTGGCGGTCGCCTCTTGGGCGTGCGCCGGCAGGATGCAACCACCCCCGGCGCTCGGCCGCCAGCATGGCGGCAGAACAGAAATCTCGCACGACCGGCGAGTCGTCGCCGGCTCGGCAGACGAGTAACCAGTTCAAGCAAAGCGGGACCGAATCCAATTTGAGGGGGGCCCCGCCGCGAGCGCCGAGGACGCTAGCGCTTGCCAGCAAGCTGGCGCCCTGCGCCGCGCGGCGAACGGCGTTCAGCTCGTGGCCGCTGCCGACCGGGATTGCCACACGCATGCAACGGGTGCTGGCAGCGTCCTCGAAGTGGCAGATCAGTTCATCGTGAGCAGGCCATGCGGCTCCAAAAACGGGGGCGACTAGCGTAGGCGCTTCCCATTGCCCCTTTTGGCCGCGGTTCGCGGGCGCGGACAACAGTTGGTCGGCGCGTACCGGAGTCCCGACGAGGTCGTCGTCGGACGTCGTCGGCGCGGTGCACAGCGCGACGTCGATCCGGTGCTCCCTAAGCTCGCTGAGCTGTTGGCGGTCCCCGGCGACGGACTCCTCGATGCGCAGCCACGGCCGCTGGGGCACCACCTCATCCAGGATTACCGACAACGTGTCGGTGCAGGGAATGTGAGCCACTCGCAGCGTCGCCCGTTCGTCGCTCGCTCGTGCCGCCAGGCGGCGCAGCCCGTGCAGGACCCGCCGCGCCGCTCGGGCGACCGACTCGCCCGCTGGGGTCAGAGTCACGGCGCGATCGCTGACCGTCAAGAGCGGCCGCCCGGCCGCTCGTTCGAGATCGCGCACCGAGCGGAGCAGGGCACGAGGGGCGATGCCGACCGCGTCGGCGGCTCGAGAGAGGTTGCGGTGGTCGGACACCGCGACGAGGTGGGCCAGCTGGCGTGGTGCCACCTCGGCGAGGAGCTCATCCATTGCAGCGCGCCAGTGCGTTAGGTGGCACCCAAGGCTCCCCGCTCAGCCGGGCGACATCGCGCCAACGCCGAGCCGCGGCCACCTCCTCGGCGGGACAGCGGCGAAAGAGACCGTCGCGCCCTGCGCCGAACATCTGGCGGTGCCCGCCGAGGACCCTCGCCGCCTTGCCGTCATCGCCGCCGCCGCGCCCGTACAACATGGGCGGTTGGTGACAGAGCGCTTGGCTGCCCACGACGGCGCCACGTCGCTTGACTCAGTCGGCCTCTACCTGGTTGGGATGGCCGCTCACGCGGTGGGTGACTACGCTCGCGCCTGCCGGGCTTTGGCCGGCGCGGCAAAACGGTTACGCGCCGAGGGGCGGCGAGCCCTCCTGGCGCAGGCGCTAACGATGAACAGTTGGGACACGATCCACCTCGGCGGATGGCCGACCGCATCAGTCACCGCCGTCGAGGCGGCGGCGCTCGCCTCGGGCGAGCGCAGCCGGCGACGTGTTGCCGAGTCACGCACCGATCTCAGCCCCCAAGAGCTGCAGATCGCCCGCATGGCCGCTTCGGGCCTGAGCAACCGCGAGATCAGCCACCGGCTCTACCTCTCCCCGCGAACGATCGCC
>JAFAZZ010000387.1 GCA_019239375.1 Solirubrobacterales bacterium
CTCATGAGCAGCGCTTCCTTGTATGTCTCGCCGGTGAACGGGTTGTAGGAGCGCATGATGTCGGCGACCGTCCGGTAGCCGTGCAGGTCGGCGTGGCGCGCCTCGGTCTTCTCCGCGCGGTCGAGCAGGCTCGGGTTCGTCTCGCGGACCATCTGCTCGCAGAAGTCGACGAACACCAGGTTGTCCTGGAAGATGATGTGGTCGAAGATGTACTCGGCCGCCTCGCCGAGGTTGACGATCCACTCGCCGAGCGGCGGAGGCTTGACGCCGTAGGCCATCTGCTGGGCGTAGCAGGAACAGACCGCGTGATTGTCGCCGCAGATGCCGCAGATGCGGCTGGTGATGAAGTGCGCGTCCCGCGGGTCCTTGCCCTTCATGAACACGCTGTAGCCGCGGAACAGCGAAGAGGTGCTCTTGCACGAGACGACCTCGCGATTGTCGAAGTCGATCTTCGTGTAGATGCCAAGGTTGCCGACGATCCTGGTGATCGGATCCCAGGCCATGTCCACGAGCCGGCCCGCCTCCGGCCTTACGCTCTCCCGTACCGCCATCTCGTTCTCCCTTCGCTGCTCTGTCTAAGTTCTGGGGGCGCGCTGCACTACGCGCGCCAGCGGGGGTCGTAGCCGGTGGTGAGCTCCGGCTCGTTGTGGCGCCACTTGGGCTCCTGGTTCATCGTCTTGTTGGTGATCCCCCGCAGCTTGCGAATCATCGGGCCGTAGGCCCCGGTGAGGGCTGAGGACAGCCCTCCGCCCGGGGGCGCGTCCATGAACGGCATGAACTTGTCCGGGAAGCCGGGCATCGTGCAGCCGATGCAGATGCCGCCGACGTTCGGGCATCCGCCGATCCCCGCCATCCATCCGCGCTTGGGGACGTTGCAGTTGACCACCGGACCCCAGCACCCGATCTTCACTTGGCACTTGGGCGAGTTGTAGTCCTCGGCGAAGTCGCCCTGCTCGTAGTACCCGGCGCGGTCGCAGCCCTCGTGCACGGTCTTGCCGAAGATCCACTGGGGACGGAGCGCGTCATCGAGCGGGATCGTCGGCGCGAGGCCGGCTGCCTGATACAGCAGCCAAGTCAGGGTCTCCATGAAGTTCTCGGGCTGCACGGGGCAGCCGGGGACGTTGACGATCGGCAGCCCACCCGCGGAGCGGAAGTCCCAGCCGAGGTAGTCGGCCAAGCCCATGCAACCGGTCGGATTGCCGGCCATGGCGTGGATGCCTCCATACGTGGCGCAGGTTCCGATCGCCACCACTCCCCACGCCTTCGGCGCCAACCGGTCGATCCACCAGTTCAGCGTGAGCGGCTCGCCGGTGGCCTCGTCATTCCCGAACGAGCTCCAGTAGCCGTCGCCGTTGATCTTCTCGTTGGGGATCGACCCTTCGATCACGAGCACGAACGGTGCATCCAGCTCGCCTCGCGCCGCCGCCCGGAACGGCCGCAGGAACTCCTCACCGCCGAGGGTCGGCGACAGGACCTTGTTGTGGAGATGCACCCTGGGCAGGCCGGGAATCGCCCCGAGGACGACATCCTCGAGCGCGGGCTGACCAGCCGCGGTGACCGAGACGGAGTCGCCGTCACAGCTCATCCCCTCCGAGATCCACAGGATGTGGACCTCCTCCACGCCCGAAGCCTGCTGCTGTTCAACCGCCATTTGCCATCCCTCCGATCGTCATCTCAGCCCTCTCCTCCAGCTCGAGCGCGTCGACCTCGAGCTCCTCGCCGGCCACGACCTCCACGTCAATGCCGCCGCAGGCGGCGCAGCGCAACGGGAAGTCCCTCATCGTCGTCTCGGCTCCGCAGGCGTGGCAGTGTCCGCGAGCCGGGACGTCCTCGATCACCAGCTCGGCCCCCTCGAGTGCAGTGCCGTCCGTGAGCAGCTCGAAGGCGAATTCGAGCGCACTCGGCACCACCTGCCGCAGGTGGCCGACCTTGAGCTCCACCCGGTAGATCCTCCGCCCTCGGGCGTGTCGGGAGGCGATCGCCACGATGGCCTCGGCTATCGAGAGCTCGTGCACGCCGCCTCAGCAGATCCTCGGCAGCGGGTCGCCGACCAACTGGTCCATCACGCGCCGACCGCCGAAGCCGGTCTGAACGAGCACCATGCCCGGCGGCTCTGAGTGCACTTCGCCCACGTCGGCGGCGCCTTCGCAACCGGGCACGGATCTCAGCGCCGCGAGCGCCTCCTCAGCGCGCTGCGCGGAGACGAAAGCTACGAGCCTGCCCTCGTTGGCCACGTACATCGGGTCGATGCCCAGGATCTCCGCCGCACCGGCCACGGCCGGGTCGACCGGCACGGCGGCCTCCCGCACGAGCATCGAGACCGAGGAGGCGCGCGCGAGTTCGTTGAGCACCGAGGCCACGCCCCCCCGGGTTGCGTCGCGCAGGCAGTGCAGGTGCGGCCCGGCGCAGCTCAGCAGCGCGTCGACCGCCGGCCACAGCGAGCACGTGTCCGACTCGATGTGGGCGTCGAGGTCGAACTCGTTGCGGGCCAGCATGATCGCGGTGCCGTGCTCGCCCACCGCGCCTGATAACAGGATGTGGTCGCCAGGGGTCAGCGAAGCGGGGGATAGCCTCGCCCTTGGGTCGAGTCGGCCTACACCGGCGCTACAGATGTACATCCCGTCCGCGTGCCCGCGCTCGACCACCTTGGTATCGCCGGCCGCGATCTCGACGTCCGCCTGGGCCGCCGCGGCGGCGATCGCCTCGACCTCCTGGCGCAGCACATCGGCTTCGAGCCCCTCTTCGAGGATCAGCCCCAGGCTGAGCGCGAGCGCGCGGGCCCCAGACACGGCCAGGTCGTTGACCGTCCCGTTGACCGCCAGCTCTCCGATCGATCCGCCCGGAAAGCGCAGCGGCTTGACTACGTAGGAATCGGTGGTGAAGGCCAGCCCGAGCCCTGCCACCTCGAACGTCGCGGCATCGCCCATTTGCGCGAGCGCGTCGCCGCCCAGCGCCGGCAGGAACATCCCCTCGATCAGGCTCTGGGTGGCCTTGCCGCCCGCGCCGTGGGCCATGTTGATGTGCCGGTCGCGGAACTTGGGCGGCTTGCCCCGCGCGGTCTCGATGATCCCGAGGATCCTCTGCTCGCGCTCGGAGATCGTGCTCACGTTCACACCACCTCCCGCTCGCGCGCGAACCGTCCGAAGTTGTAGTACGCGGCGCAGGCGCCCTCCGAGGACACCATGCAGGTGCCGATCGGCCGCTCGGGCGTGCACGCTGTGCCGAACACCTTGCACTCCCAGGGCTTGATCACGCCCTTGAGCACCTCGCCGCACTGGCACGCCTTCGGGTCGGCCACGCGAAGCCCCGGCACCGGGAACCGTTGCTCGGCGTCGAGGTCGGCGTAGGCGTCGGACAACTTGAGTCCGCTGTGCGAGATGAAGCCGAGTCCACGCCACTCGAAGTGCGGGCGAAGCTCGAACACCTCGGCCATGACTTCGAGTGCGCGCAGGTTGCCCTCGTAAGGCACGACCCGCGTGTACTGGTTCTCGACCTCGCAGCGGCCCGCCTCGAGCTGGCGCAGGATCATCGAGATCGCCTGCAGGATGTCGAGCGGCTCGAAGCCGGCGATCACCACCGGCTTACCGTAGTCGGCCGGAATGAACTCGAACGGACGCGCGCCGACGATCGTCGAGACGTGCCCCGGCCCGATGAAGCCGTCGAGGCGCAGATCCGGCGACTCGAGCAGCGCTCGCAGCGGCGGCACGATGGTCACGTGACTGCACATGCAGGAGAAGTTCGTGACCCGTTCCGCGCGGGCCCGTTTGAGGGTCAACGCCGTGGATGGGGCCGTGGTCTCGAACCCGATCGCGAAGAAGACAACTTGGCGGTGGGGGTTTTGCTTGGCGATCCGCAGCGCGTCGAGCGGCGAGTACACCATCCGCACGTCCGCGCCCGCCGCCTTGGCGTCGAGCAGGCTGCTGTCCGAGCCGGGGACGCGCATCATGTCGCCGAAGCAGGTGAAGATCACCCCGTCGTGATGGGCCAGGGCGATGCCGTCGTCGACGCGGCCCATGGGGATCACGCACACCGGGCAGCCCGGTCCATGCACGAGCTCGACGTTGGCCGGCAGCAGGTCATCGATCCCGTACTTGTAGATCGAGTGCGTGTGGCCCCCGCATACCTCCATGAACTTGTAGTGGCGGCCGGGCTCGACGGCGGCCAGGATCTCCCCGGCGACGACACGGCCGAGCTCGGCGTCGCGGTACTCGTCGACGAACCTCACTGCCGCTGCACCTTCGTCGCCGTGGCGATCGCCGTCCCGGCGTGGACGAGCAGCTCGTCGCCCGCCGCGACCGGCTCAACCAGGGCGGTCTCGACGCTGGATCGGGCCCCGCTGCAGTCGATGCAGAGCGCGAGGCCCCGGGTCGCGTCCACGCGCAGCACGGTCATCGAGACCGCCTCATCAGCGCACGTCACACAATGCCCCCCGTCGCACGCGCTCACTCGATTACGCTCGCCTTCAGCTCTTCCAGCTCCTGCTCGTAGTCTCGGCCCATCCCCTCGAGCAGCTCCCGCGTCGCTCGCGCCTCATCCTCGTCCACGCGGGAAATGGCGAACCCGACGTGGATCAGGACCCAGTCGCCGGGGCGTACGCCACCGCTATCGCCCACGAGCAGGCCGACGTTGACGTTGCGCCGAACTCCTGCCACGTCAACCCGGGCGATGTAATTGGCCGCGTCGACCAGCTCGATCACCTGGCCCGGGATCGCCAAGCACACTTGGTCTGTCTCCTCTCGCTCCGGCCCGGATTGCGGTATATCAGCGGGCGGGTCGCCGCGCCGGAGAGGTGGTAATTCAGCTGACCGTAAGCTGAATTACACCTCTCTGTGCAGGTAGGGTGCGGGACGTGAGCTTTGGCGAGGCTCGATCGGCTTGGCGATCGAACGGGTTGCCGGGGCACTCCGTCTCGTTTCGCTGTCTGCTCGATTTAGACGGCGACCTGGCCGATGAGCTAGACGTCGAATCGCGCCGGCTGGCCCGGGCGGCGGCGACGGCTTTGACGTTCGAGGCAGACGCCGGGCCGGTGTCGCTGGCCGACTGGCTCGATCAAGTGCCAGACGGACCGGGCGTGCTGGTCATCGACGGAGTGCTCGCGCTGAGTTCCCGCGTGGGCGATCGCGTCGCCACCGAGCTCGTCGGTGCCGGTGACCTGCTTCAGCCGCTCTGGGGCGGTGCGGAGCACCTGCTCGCGTGCGAGATCACCTGGCGCGCGCTGCTGCCCATGCGCTTCGCGCTGCTCGATGCGGCGTTCGTCAAGCGCGTGCGCTTCTGGCCACAGATCGGCCAGGCGCTACTCCGGCGCGCGGGCCGGCGCGCGATCAACCTGGACGTGCAGCGATCCATCGCCGCCCAGCCGCGCCTTGAAGTCCGCCTGGCTCTGCTGCTCTGGCACCTGGCGGGTCGGTGGGGAAAGGTCGAGCCCGGCGGCGTCCGGCTCCCCATCCCGCTGACCCATCAGCTGCTCGGCCAGCTGATCGCGGCCGAACGTCCCTCGGTGTCCCATGCGCTGGCTCGCCTGGCCGCCGGCGGTTTCGTCACCGGCCACGGCGATGAATGGCACCTGCGCGGGAGCGTCGAGCACAGTCTGCCCTCGATGATCGATCCGGTGGCGGGGAGAGCCGATCGGATCGTCGCCACGGTGGGCGCTCGGAGCGCTCGCGGGGCGGCCTGCGAGCCGCATCAGCTTCGGTGGTGAGCGGTGGCGCGCTCCAGCGCGTTCGCGGCGTGGCTCAGGCCGCACGCACGGAGCATCGCCACGGCGTCAACGACTATCTGGCCGACCGTCTCACCCTGATAGTTCCAAGCGGGATTGCGCGCGTACACCGAGGCGAGTGAGCGCGCGCTGCGGGTGGCGGAGGCCTCGAGCTTGAGCAGCTCGGCACGATGCGCACCGGGGAACTCGGTGATCGTGTAAGCCAGACCGCATTCCGTCGAGATGTCGCCGGTGGACGCGCCAAGCTTCTTCGTCTGGTGCAACGGAGGCTGCGGCGGAGTTGCGCCGCAGCCGGCCAGTGCCGCAACGATCAGTGCCGGGCCGAGCATCCGTCGGGCGGTAGCCGTAATGGTCATGTCAGCAGGAGCAGCGACGCGGCGCCGAGTAGCGCGGCGCCGGCTGTCCACCACGCGATGTAGTCGCCGACGTGGCCGCTGTGCAGCCGGCGCAAGCCGGCGAGCGCCGCCCTGGCCGGTCCGAGAACGGTGGCCGGGACGCGCCGGTAGAGCGCGGGGCGCAGCAGCGTCAGCGCGGTGATGGCCAGCGCCCCGAGCACGGCGCCACCGGCGTAGAGATAGTCGAACGCCTCGACGTGGC
>JAFAZZ010000404.1 GCA_019239375.1 Solirubrobacterales bacterium
TGGCCGCCCGCGTCGCGCGCGCCGACCTTGCCGCTGTCGAGGTACTCGACGATGTCCGGTGCGATCAGGGTCGAGATCATCAGTACGCGGATTGGCATAGCGCTCCGGTTGATCACCTGGTGGGCGCCTTCCTTACCGCGCGGGAAGCACACGACGTCCGCCTCTCCCAGCACGCACTCGCCTTCCGCTGTACGAAGCGTGGGTTCTCCCTGAACGACGATCAGCCACTCCTCGTTGGCGTGATGCGTGTGGAATGGCCAGAGTCGCTCGCCAACGTCGAGCTCGTACAGACTTGCGCCGATCAGCTCCCCGCCGAGGCGCCGTCCTACCCAGGCATCCCGGCTGCGCCACCCCGCACGATCCTCGGCGCGGTCCCACTCGTCTCCGTGGAGGTTGAAGATCCTCATGCTGCGGGAGCCTATCTCTGCGGGACGGCGCTCGACCAACCCTGCAAACCGCGGCATGTTCCCGGCTGCCTCCGGCCCCCCTGCTTGCGTTGCGCGCAAGAATGGGTCTTCATGCTGGTGATCAGTCGTCGGGTCGTGGCGGGGTAGCGGCGGTGGCGTCGTGAGGCAGCTTCTTGTCCTACCCGCCGTCGTGGTGGCGCTTGCGCCATTCCATTCGGTGACCCAACCGCTGAGCGGTGCGCCACGGGCGGAGGTAAAGCGCTCGGCTTGGCACCAGGGCTGCCCGGTGGCGCTATCCGATCTGCGCGTGCTCACGGTCTCCTACGTCGGCTTTGACGGTACGGCGCACACCGGGCAGCTGGTAGTCAATCGCTCGGCGGCCGCGCCGCTGGCGGAAGTGTTCCGGGAGCTCTACCGCCTGCGCTTCCACATCCGCCACATGAGCCTCGGTGACGCCTACGGCCCGGTACGACTACATCCTGCAGACGGCGACGTCAGCTCAGCCTTTGACTGCAGACAGGCCGTCCCGTCCCCCTGTGTCGGCGGGAGCGGGACCGGGACCTGGTCCGAGCATGCGTTCGGCCAAGCCGTCGACCTGAATCCCGTCGAGAACCCATACGTCGGCTGCGGACAGACGCGAAGCCCCTCTAGCCGGCCGTATTTCAACCGCTCCTGGCACCGGCCCGGGATGGTGACCCTCGCCGTCGTCCGCGCGTTCCAATCAGTCGGCTGGGGTTGGGGTGGCAGCTGGAGCGGATCAACAAAGGACTACATGCACTTTTCGGCCACCGGGCACTAGCGCCACCCGGCGGACCCGAACCAATCGTGACACTAGAGGACCCCGGTCACGTTGATCAGCACCATGTGGCCATGAGGCCCGAACCTGGCATCCGGAGCCAATTCACCTGTGCCGACCTCGAACTGCAGTTTCTCAGGCGAGCCGTCGGCATCACCTGCGACACGGCGCTGGCGAACATAGGTCGCGCTCTCCGCGAAGGATCCGATCAGGGAGAAGACCGCTGCGCGCGCCTCACCGACGCTGGCGGGCGCACCGCGCCATTCCAGATCGAGAACGTACGCGTGCCCAGCGTCGGTGTGCGCATCCCTCACGGCAAGTCGCTGGTTGCGCCCACACCACGCTTCGACATGCGGCAGTAGGTGGATCTCCGGCTGCTCGGCCACCCATGCGGTCTCGCTGAATGCTCCCACGAGCTCCCGAGCCCCAGGCACGAGCCGCGCCGCGTCACCGATGCCGCGGCCGCGGTCGTCGCCATCCCATCGTGCGGGCATGCCCGCACGCTACAACACGGCTGACCGCCGACCCGGCGCGAGCGGACGTGCGCCGTGGCCGCGGCCGGGGGGTGTGACGGGGCGTCTTCGATGCGGCCGCGAGGACCCGCCGGGTCAGTCGTCCGGAGCGTCGCCGCTGGAGCGGCGGCGCTCCCGCCGCGCTGCTTCGACCAGGCGATCGACCTCGCGATGGCGACGCTCGACATAGGTCCGTAGCTCCTCCTCGGCCTGGGCCCGAAGGGCTCCGACCTCTTGTGCCGCCTCGGCTCGCATCGCGGCGAGGAGCTGCTCGGCCGCCATTCGCGCGCTACCCAGCTCCTGTTCACAGCGCTCCCCAGTCTCCGCGGCAAGACGCTCAGCCTGGTGCTCGGCATCGGCCACCACTTGTTGCGCCCTCTCATCTGCCTCGCGCATGACATCGGCGGCCGCCGCCTGCAGCCGAGCCTGATCAAGTATTGCTGCCGCTTCTCCTCTCGCCGCGACCCGTACCGCCCCGGCTTCCTCGCGGGCCTGAGCCAATAGGGTGCCCGCCTCCTCGCGCGCCCGGCCGAGCATCGCCTCTGCCTCTCCGTGAGCGTTCTCGAGCGCTACCTCTGCTTCCCGAAGCAGGCGCTCAGCCGCGTCCCGGTCAGCCTCGGCACGCAGTCGAGCACCCTCCAAAGTCGCCTCGGCCTCCAAACGGCTGCTCTCGACAAACCGTGCCGCCTGCGCCTCCCGGTCGGCCGCCGCGCGCTCACGGGCCGCCGACTGCTCGCCCAGCTCGCGGGTCCGCTCGGCCGCCCGGCTGGTTCGAAACCACTCGCTCACCAGCTGGAGATGACGGTCAACCTCAGCCGGGTCATACCCCTTGCGCACGCGGCGGAAGTGACGCTGAATGACATACGCCGCGCGAGTTTCACCTTCCTGGCTCGGAGGCATAGCCCTGCCGTTCGCTACCCAATCCTGAACTCCTTCGATCATTCAGCGCGCGACTTCCGCGGGTTGACAGTGCGCCAGAGCCGCTGCCACGTTAGCCTGAACACAATCTCTGCCAATTCCATGCGATTCGCGATCTCGATTCCGCAGTACGCCCGCGACAGCCGCTTCGACGACGGCACTTTCCGCGCGCATCTGCAACGCGTCGAGGAGATCGGGCTGTTCGAGAGCGCCTGGGCGCAGGAGCAGGTCATCGGCGCGGCTGGCAGTCTCGCTCCGCTCCAGACGCTGGCCTACGGCGCCGCGTGCACCGAGCGGCTGCGGCTGGGTTGCGCAGTGTTCGTACTCCCGCTGCACAACCCGCTGCACCTGGCCAAGGCGATCAGCTCGTTGGACTGCCTCAGCCATGGCCGAGTTGAAGTGGGTGTCGCGAGCGGCGGCCGGGGGCGACCATTCGGCGCCTTCGGCGTCGACGCCGAGAGGCCGGTGGCTCGCTTCAACGAGGCGCTAGCGCTGATGAAGGCGTGCTGGACGGAGCCGGAGATCGATTTTGATGGGGAGTTGTGGAAGCTAAAGGGCGCCTCGATGGAGCCCAAGCCGGTGCAGAAGCCGCACCCGCCAATCTGGTTCGGCGGCAGTGCACCGGCGGGGATGCGGCGCGCGGTCCGACACGGAGACGGGTTCATGGGCGCCGGCTCCCAGACGACGGCCCAGTTCGCTGAACAGGTCAGGGTTGTGAGAGACGAGCTGAGCACGAACGGGCGCGACCCCGACACGTTCAGGATCGGCAAGCGCGTGTACGTCCACGTTGAGGACGATGCGGCGCGCGGACGCCACCGACTCGAGGACGCGCTCACGCGACACTACAGCCGGGGCGGCTGGTCGGAACACATCCTCGCTGGTCCGGCCGAGGCGTGTACCACGGGCATCGGAGCGGTGGCGGACGCCGGCGCGGAGCTGATTCTGCTCAACCCGCTCGTCGACGACGCCGGCCAGCTCGAGCGCCTCGCGGCCGAGGTGATCCCGGCGCTCAGCTGAGCGCCGGGTCGCACGGTCGACCGCGCTCAAACCTAGGCCTCGACGACGGTGCCGGCGAACGGCTACCGTTCCGTGGCGGGTCGTTCCGTGGACTCGCAGATGCACGTCCGATTGCTGGGGCCGCTCGAGGTTGAGGTGTCGGGCGAATGCGTGCGGTTCGACGGCGCCAAGCAGCGACGGCTGTTTGCCGTGCTCGCGTTGCGGGCGCCGGATGCGGTATCTCCGGACGAGTTGGTCGAGGCGCTATGGGGCGAGCGGCACCCGACCGGCGTCGCTTCGGCGCTCCAGAAACAAATCTCACGCCTTCGCCAGCGGCTCGGCAGCCATGATGTGCAGGTGCGCCACCGGCCCGCCGGTTATGCGCTGGACATCGATCCAGGGGCGGTCGATGCTCGACGGTTTGAGGATCTGCTCAGCGCGGGAGGGTCGCCCTGGCGCGCGATGACCCCGCGAGCGCGGCCGCGGACCTGCAGACGGCGCTGGGAATGTGGCGCGGAGAGGCGCTGGCGGACTACCGGTTCGACGAGTTCGCGCAGCGGGAGATCGCGCGTCTGGACGAGCTGCGCGTCGAGGCGACCGAGGAGCGGTTGGCCGCGGAGTTGGCGGCCGGGCGCGATGCCGACTTGATCAGCGAGCTCCAGGCGCTGGTCGCCGAACACCCATTGCGCGAGCGCCTGCGCGGCCAGCTGATGGTGGCGCTTTACCGAGCCGGGCGGCAGGCGGAGGCGCTCGAGACGATGCGCGCGGGGCGCCAGCTGCTGGTCGACGAGCTCGGTATCGAACCCGGCCCGGAGCTGCGTGAGCTTGAGCGGATGATTCTGGCGCACGACCCCGCCCTGACAGCCGAGCGGCCCCGCGCCGGACTGGCGCGCCGACTGCCGGCACCGGCGAATGAGACGATCGGCAGGGCTCTTGAGCTCAGCGAGATCGAACACCTCCTGGTGCGACCCGACGTGCGGCTGGTGACCCTGGTAGGTCCTGGGGGGGTGGGTAAGACGCGTCTCGCGCTGGAGGCGGCGCGCGCGGTGGCGGGGCAGTTCCCGGCAGGCGCGGCTCATGTGAATCTTGAAGGGGTTGAGGATGCCGGGGTCCTCGTTCCTGAGGCGGCGTCGGCGCTTGGCGTGGTGGCCGCCACAGCGTCCGAGCTGGGGGAGCGGTTGGGGCGTGCGGCTCGGGACGCGCCGGCTCTGCTCGTGCTGGACGGTTTTGATCGATTCGTGGAAGACGCTGGGCAGGTCAGTCAGCTGCTGGCGGAGGTGGGGAGCCTGACCGTTTTGGCTACGAGCCGGGCGTCGTTGCGTTTGAGCGCCGAGCACGTTTACCGGGTGCGGCCGCTGTCCGAGCTCGATGCCGCGGCTCTTTTCATCGCGCGCGTGCGGGCGGTGCTGTCGGATCGAACGATCGACGATGAGCACGCGGTCGTGAGCGCTATCTGCGCGCGGCTGGATCGCTTGCCGTTGGCGATCGAGCTCGCCGCCGACCGCGCGCGGCTGTTGCCGCTGCCGGCGCTGCTGGAGCGGCTGGAGGATCGGCTGGAGCTCCTGACGGGTGGACCACGCGATCTGCCGGTGCGGCAGCGGTCGCTTCGGGCCACCCTGGAGTTGTCGTGGGAGGCGCTCGGCGAGCCAGAAAGAGAGCTTCTCGGCCAGCTCACGGTGTTCGAAGGCGGCGCATCCCTGGAGGCGGCCCAGGCCGTGTGTGACGCCGGGTTGCGCGGCGGGCTCGAGCCGCTCGTCTCGGCATTGCTCGACAACAGTTCGTTGCTGAGGACGGATTCCGGCCTGGACGCCCAGCCGCGCTTCGGGATGCTCGATACGGTGCGGGAGTTTGCGGCGGAACATGCCGCCGAGCGGAGCGACCTGGACGTACCGGAGCGCCGACATGCGAGCTACTTCCTGAGCTATTGCGAGCACGCAGCGGAGCAGGCCGCGCGCAGCGACCAACGCCAATGGCTGGATCGCCTGGCGCAGGAGCGCGGCAACATCCGACTGGCCTTCGAACGGTTCCTCCGTGCCGGCGCGGCCGATGACGCGCTGCGGGTGGCGAGCGCGTTCGCGCGCGCGCTGCCGTGGGACGCGCACGCCTACGAGGTGCGCGGGTGGCTGGCCCAAGCACTGAGCGCCACGCCGCCACCGAGCCCGGCGCTGCGGGCCAGTGGCTTGTATTGGGACGCGTCGCTGGCGCTGTCGATGGGAGTCCTTGCCGATGCTGAGAAGCAGCTTGAAGCGGCGCGTCAGGCGGCCGCGACGGCACAAGCTGAAGCGGTGGAGGTCGCCGCGCTGGCTGCGCTCGGGCGCCGCGCAGTGGTGGTGGCGGCCGGGGACGCTACGGAGTTGTGCGACGCCGCACTTGCCGCGGCTCGCCGTCTCGGGGACCCGATGCTGATCGCGGATGCGGCACTGACCGCGGCGGGGGCCTGGGAACGGACCGGCGCGTTCGAGCGGGCAGGTGGACTGGCAAACGAGGCACTGGACCTCTACCAGGATGTGGGCGATCCGTATGGGGCGGCGTGGGCACTCGCCGAGCTCGGCTGGTATGACCTCGTTCACGGGCGTCTGGAGGAGTCAGAAGCGCGGCTTGCCCAGGCGCTGGCGTTGCGCCGTCGCC
>JAFAZZ010000446.1 GCA_019239375.1 Solirubrobacterales bacterium
GATGGCCGCGATCACGGGCTTCTCGAACTGCTCGATCCCGGCGATGAGTGCCGTGAGCCGATGCGAATGCACGCGGAAGGCGCTCGGCGTCCACTTGCGCTCGAAGCGGGAAAGATCACCGCCGGCGCAGAATGACTCGCCGGCGCCGGTGAGGATGACCGCGCGCGTGTGGGCATCGCCGGCGGCGTCCTCGAAGGCGCTGCCGAGGGCCTCCGTCAGCTTGTCGTCCAGTGCGTTGCAGGCATCGGGACGGTCCAGGGTTAGTAGCATGACGCCGACGTCATCGAGTTCGCGCCGAAGCGGGCCGCAGGTCACAGCTCTCGGCGGATCCGCTCGAATGGGGTCCGGCAGGCTCTGCATATCCACTGCTCGGTGAGAAGCTGCGGACCCCAGTCTCCGATTTGCTCGGTCTCGCGGGACCCGCACCAGGGACAAGTCCGCCCGTCGTCGAGGTTTACTCGACTCGTCGCTGCAGGCTGTTCCATCGCTCCCACGGGAGCTCTCCCACCTCGACGCGCAACCCGTTCTCCTCGAGGATCGAAAAAACGTCCGTCTGGAACGCTTCGCGCATCTCGTCGTTGTCCAACTTGACCAGGCCCTGGGCCTTCAGCGCGGCGACTCCGGGCTCGCTCGATGGACCGAACCACATCAGGACCTCGGGGAGCATCCAGTCGATCCTCCGCTGCAAGGTCTCGCGCCCCTGGTCTGTGCGGGCAAGATCGCGCAAACGACCCTCGGCGTACTTGCGGTGAAAGACCTCCTCCGACGGCACGCGTGCGGCACGCTGACGGAGGTCGTCGTAGCGCGAATCCTCGAGCGCCCGGAACAGGATCGTGAGGGCCGGGTCGACCAGGATCAGGGCGGCAACCACGTCCGCCCACCATTCCCATGGCTCGCCCAGGCAGCTCAGGCAATACTTGCGCTCGCGCTCGGCACCACGCTGGAGGGGACCGGGCGTGTCGACGAGCGGCATCTCTTCGAGCAGCGGGTAGAGCGCGCGCGCATGACCAAGCTCCTCCTGCGCGATCGCCGCCAAGGCAACCGCGCTCTCGAGTGAGGGACCGCCGGACAGCCACTCCGAGAACCGACGGCCAAGAAAGAACTTGTTGTCGGCCAGGACAACGACGAGGTTGACGAGCGCTGCCAGCGCCTCGTCGTCATCGGTGACCGACCATTCCGCGGGGACGACCCGATCGAGGCTCGGCTCGGACGAACTCATACCGCCACCTCCTCTCGTTCCTGCTCCGGGAGTTGCTCGACGGGGAGGGGCCCGACGATCCAGCGGATGCTCTCCTCAGGGATGAGTCGTACCTCCAGCCACTCGCCAAAGCGCTCCCGTGCCTGCGCGCATGCGCCGGCAGCATCTTCGGCGTAGATCACCGCCTGCCGGGCCACAGGCTTGGCGTACTCCTGGCGGGCGAAAATGTAGTACTTCATGGTGTGCGCACCGCCTCGATGATGTCCGCGCGCCGCGCTACGAACTGCTCGGTCCACTTCCACTGGTCATAGAGCTTGAACGCGAACACCTCGGCGTCAGAGGCTTCGCTTGCGCCGACCGTGCCGATGTGTTCGAGCGGCTCCTCGGCCTTGCGTCGCGCAAACACGTCGTAGTACTCCTGATCGCGCTCGGCCTTCATCACGTCACCCCCAGTTCGGTGAGCGTTCGCTTGGCGCGGCGACTGAGGTCCCGATGCGTCCAAGGTTCGAAAACCTCCTGCACCTCCACGCGCTCGACCCCCTGCACGCACAGCAGGGCATCGCGGACATCATCGGCGATCATCTCCTTGCACGGACATCCCATCGAGGTGTAGGTAAGCCTCACCTGTGCCGTGTTGCCCTGTACGGCCAAACCGCGGATCAGTCCCATGTCCAGGACCGACACCGGATATTCAGGATCCTGCACGTTCCGCAGCGCCGCCTCGAGATCCTCGATGGTCGCATTCACGCCGCCACCTCCAGAGACTTCGACAGCTGCTTGTAGCCACGCTGGATCTGTTCGACCAGCTCTTCGTTCGCGGGACCGCGCCGCTTCCAGCGCTCCATCACGTGCTCCCAGGTGATCTCACCACCGTCAAGATCCCAGCGCTTCCCTTCCTCATCGAACTCGCATGGGAAGGGCGCATCTATCACCCAGGTCTCGCTGCTCTCGTCGTAATGTGCCGGTACCTCGATCCCATGCTGCTCGCACAGCGGCACGGCTGTCGACATCCACGTCTGGCGCAGCTCATCATTGGTCGACCCCTTCATTCCGTAGGCGATCTGCTCGCCGTGGCGCTTCATCGAGTCGGGCAGGCCGAACCATTCGAGCGTCATCATGAACATCCAGTCGACCGCTGCCTGGAGCTCTTTCTTCTGCTCGGGGTCGGCCGCCATCGTGGCCATCCAGCGCTCGCCGTGACGCAGATGAAAGTTCTCCTCGCGTTCGACCTTGACCAAGGCGCGCTTCCACGGGCCGTAGCTCGAGTTTTGGAAGATGTCATCGAGCAGGCAGAACCCGGCCCGATCGTAGAAGCCGTTGGCCACCACCATTTCCGCCCAGGTGTCGAGCGGGACGTCAAACGCGTAGGGATGGCGGAAGTCCTTCGGATCCCGCTCGTACACGAGCTCCTCGACGTCAACCCCGAGGTCGCGAAGCAGCCGGTAGGCGATGTGGGCGTGGCCGAGCTCATCCTGGGCGATTCCGGCCACCGAGATGTAGGAGTTGATCTTCGGAGCGTTGCGGGCGGCTCGCATGTAGGCCGGCGCGGAGATCAGCTCAGTGTCGCCGGATACCACCAGCGTTCGTTTGAGGCCCTCGTTGTACTTCTCCGTCGCATACTCGGGTCCCTCGATCAACTTCCCGTCCCGGATCCGCTCGAGCAGTTCTTCCTCAGTCATGCTCCATCTCCTCTACGTTTGACAGCCGCATAGCCAACCGGAATTATTTTGTCATATCTCCGCCGGGGCTCGGCTGAACCGCGCCAGCCTCGGTAATCCTTTGATACCCTGCCACCGGTGGCGGAGACGCAGCTGTGGATCTGCGAGCTGTGCGGGTACGTCTATGATCCCGCCGAGGGTGACGCGGACGGGGGAGTGAAGCCGGGAATGAAGTTCGACGACATTCCCGACGACTGGACCTGTCCGGTTTGCGGCGCGAGCAAGGACGACTTCTCGCCTCAGGACGACGTTGCCGTCTAGATGATCTCCGGAGCGCGTCACTTCTCCGCGCTGGCCGCACGGCTGCGGTGGGATCCAGACGCGATCGACCTGGCCGCTGACGTCGACTCGTGGCGTGCGCTGGAGCCCGGCCTCCGCCGGCGGCTGACCGTTCTGCTCGTCGGCTTTTGCGTGGCCGAGCACCACGTCGCCGACGAGCTCGGGCCGTTCGCGGCTGCGGCTCGGGATCCGGACATGGCGGCGGCGTTTGCCGCACAACGCGCCGATGAGCGAGGACACGCCCGCCTGTTCGATCGTGTCGCGGCGCTGATCCTGGGCGCCCCCGGACAGGATGCTCGCTCGCGACGGCAGTTTGTACGTGCTCTCGCACCCGCTGCGGTCCTCGATCTGTTCGAACGGCGACTTCCGCAGGCCGCCTCGGCTCTGGCGGCTGACCCCTCCCGCCTCGTGGAGGGCGTCTCGCTCTACCACCTCATCCTGGAGGGCGTGGTCCTGAGCGCTGGCCAGCGGGCTCTGCTCGCCGAGCTCGGGGATGGCCTGTTGCCACACGTCCGCCAGGGCGTGGAACTCGTCGAGCGGGACGAACGCTGGCACGTCGGCTTCGGCCTGCGGTGCATGCTCGACTTGCGCCCGGAGCCCGCGACGGTCGAGTCGCTCGTGCGCCAGGGAGAACACGCGATCGACGCGTGGGGTGCGGTGGTCCCGGCGGACATCCGCTCGCGCATGCTGGCGCAGCACCGCCGGCGGTTGGCGGCGGTCGGCCTGCTGCCCGCGGTGGACGATCATGTCGCCGCGGGCGGCGCGGGCTGACTGGCCAACTCCTCTGGATCGACCGTCTCGCCGAACAGGCTTCGCCCTCGGTCCAGTTCGTCCGGGCGCCCGGAGGCCAGGACCGCGGCGACTCTCCCGCCGTGCAGGTACCAGGCGCTGAAGTCGCCGTCTGCGAGCGAGCCGCTCGTGACGACCTGATCCCATTCCCGGGCGGGTCCGATGTACTCGTAGGAGAGCCAGTCATGGAGGTCCGAAAAGAAGTAAGGAATCTCCTCCCCGGGCAGTTCAGCGCCGCGCATCGCCGCGGCGGCGCGTCGGCCCTGAGCGGCCGCGACCTCCCAATGCTCGACCCGAAGGCGCCCTGCGGGGTGTATTTCGGACTCGAATTCCGCGACGTCCCCCGCCGCGAAGATGCCCGACGCAGAGGTCTTGTGCCGGGCGTTGACTTTGATGCCACCTGACTCACCGAGCTCGAGTCCCGCGCTCCGCGCCAGCTGGACATCGGGTGTTACTCCCGCACCGACAACCACCGCCTGCGCGGGAAGCTCGAGCCCTGCCTTGGTGCGCACGCCGCCCACGCGATCTTCCTCACCGGTGAATTCATCTACCTCCTGACCCCCGAAGACCGTGATGCCCTTCGCCTCGAGTAGGTTTTGGATCGCCCGTCCGACCTCGGGCCCGAAGGTCCGCTCGAGCACAACCTCCTCCTGCATCACGATTGTGCACTGCTTCCCGAGCGCCGTGAGCGTCGCGGCGACTTCGGTGCCGATATACGAGCCGCCAATCAGGACGACGTGTTCGGCTTGCTGGATATCGCGGCGTATCGCATCCGCGTTCCCGAGCGCGCGGAGGTAGTGAATCCCCTTGCGCTGACCGCCCTCGACGCGCAGCCGCCGGACCATCGCCCCGGTGGCGATCAGCGCCGAACCGAACGCCACCGTCTCCTTGTTCGACAATGCCGCTCGATGTTCAGCGGTGGCCAGCTTGAGAACACTGGTCCGAGGGAGAAGCTCGATCCTCTGCTCCTGCCACCATTCCGGCGGGCACAGCAACACCGTGTCGCGCGATGCTGCACCGGCCAGGTACCCCTTCGAGCAGGCCGTCCGGTCATAAGGCGGGTCGGGCTCGCGCGAAACGAGCAGAATCGAGCCGCCCGCGTCGCCCTCGCGTAACGCCTGCGCACACGCGTATCCAGCGTGGCCGCCGCCGATGATCAGGAAATCAACCTCGCGGTCGGCCACGGCGGGTTAGGTTTGTCCGAACGCCGGCTCGCGCTTCTCGATGAACGCGCTCAACCCCTCTCGCGCGTCGCGTGAGCGGAACAGCCCGGCGACAAGCTCGCGCTCGCGAGTCAGTCCATCCTCGAGCGGGAGTTGGAGAGCACCCACCGCGGCCTGTTTGATCGCGCCGATCGCTTCGACCGCTCCGCCGGCGAGGGTGCGGGCGTACTCGAGCGTCATTCCCTCGGCGCCGTCCGCCGGCAGGAGGCGATCGAGGATGCCGAGAGCGTGCGCCTGTCCAGGCGTGATACGCCGGCCGGTGATCATCAAGTCCAGGGCCCGACTCAGCCCGATCAGCCGCGGGAGCCGCTGTGTCCCACCGTTACCGGGAAGCAGACCCAACGTGACCTCCGGGGTGCCGAGCTTGTACGAGCCACGCGCGCCGAAACGCAGATCACAAGCAAGCGCCATCTCCAGCCCGCCGCCGAGGGCGTGCCCCTGAATCAACGCGATGAAGATCTTGGGGATCGAGGCGATCCGGCCGAGCGCTTGGTGGGCAAGCTCGATCATCGCCACGCTCTCGGCGGCGTCCTGCTGAGCAAAAGTCTTCACGTCGGCGCCGGCCGAGAAGAACTTCGGGCTCGACGAGCGCAGGATGATGACCTTGCCGGCGTCGTCGTCGGCCGCATCGATGATCGCCTGACCCAGCTCCTCCATGAAGCTCTGGTCGTAGGAGTTCGCCGGAGGGTTGTCGAGCGTGATGCAGCCGATCGTGTCCTCGGAGTGGTAAGTGACCATCGCTGCTCCTCTTCTACAGCCCGCCGACTACGACCGACTTGTCCTCGAAGTAGTAGTCCATGGCCTCGATGCCGTGCTCTTTGCCGTACCCGCTCTGCTTGATCCCTCCGAACGGCAGCTCGTCGTAGCCGAAGTGGTTCTGGTTGACCCAAGTCATCCCGGCGTCGAGCTCTTGCGCGACGCGGTTGATGATGCGGACGTCGTGCGTCCACACCGAGGACCCCAGTCCGTACGGCGTGTCGTTGGCCCGCTCGATCGCCTCGTCCAGCGAGCTCACCCGCCACACCGGGAGCACTGGACCGAATACCTCTTCCGCCGCCACGCGTGAGTCCCGCGGAGGGTTCTGCACCACGGTCGGTGTGAGGAAGAAGCCTTTCTCGGGCGTGTCCGGGGGATCTCCGCCGTAGAGGAGCTCGCCGCCGCCGTCCAGCGCGTCCTGAAGCTGGTCCATCACCAGGGCGCGTTGTCGCTCGGTAGTCAACGGTCCGATCCGGATCTTTGGTTTCTCCGGCTTCTCCCAGCCGACGCCGGGCTCATAGCGCTCGACGCCCTCGAGCAGCGCACTCACGAAATCGTCGTAGACCTCGTCAAACACGAACAGTCGTTTCCCCGCGAGACAACCTTGTCCGGCATTCCAGAACCGAGCGATGAGCGCGGTCTTGACCGCGCCCTTCAGGTCGGCATCGGGACACACGATGACCGGATCAGAGCCGCCAAGCTCCAGGGTCACCCGCTTCATCTCCGGCGCCGCGAGTTCCATGATCCTTCTCCCAGTCACGGTCGAGCCCGTGAAGGCGATCCGGCGCACGAGCGGATGCTTGATCAACGCTTCGCCTGTCTCGGCACCGCCCGTCACGACGTTGACCACGCCAGGCGGGATCTCCGCCTCGATCAACAGCGCGGCCAGTCGCAGCATCGTCAGGGGTGTCTCCTCGGAGGGCTTCAGGACGATCGTGTTGCCGGCGGCTAGGGCGGGAGCGAGCTTCGTGCCGGTGAGGGTCAGCGGGAAGTTCGATGGGACGATCCCGACGCAGACGCCGACGGGCCGGCGGACGACCATCCCGTAGCTGCGGCCCAGCGTTGACGGGAGTGGCTGGTAGACCCCGCGGATCTTGGTCGCGAGATCCGCGTAGTACTCGAGTCCATGCACGAAGTGCTGGACCTCGCCGCCCGCCTCCATCGTCGGCTTGCCCTGCTCCTGCGTCAGCGCCTCCCCCAGCTCTTTCCGGTTCGCCTTGACCAGCTCGGCGAAGGAACGCAGCTTGGCCGCGCGCTCCTCGGCGTCGACTTGGCGCCACTCCTCGAAAGCGCGCGCCGCCGCCTGCACCGCGCGATCCACATCTTCCGGCCCCGCGCTCGGGACCGACTCGAGAACTTCCTCGGTAGCCGGATTGAGGACCTCGATCTCTTCGCCGGAGCGCGCTGCCTCGCGCTCGCCGGCGATCAGCATCTGCACCATTCTCGCTCCTTTCTGACTCAGCGCATACCCCAGGGTATGTTTTTGAAACTAAGTCTTCGACGGCATACTCCGGCACCCGAGGTGCACTCGCCGGCCGGTTCAGGGAGCGATGCTGCGCCCGCCGCACGCCACGAGCACCTGTCCGGTTACGTACGAGGCTGCCCGGGAGGCTAGGAACGCCACCGCCTCGGCGATCTCGTCCGGCTGAGCCATGCGGCCTGCGGGGACGCGGTCGATGAGCCGCGACAGCACGTTCTCTGGCATGCCGGCGGTCATCGGCGTGTCCACCAGACCAGGTGCGATTGCATTGACGCGGACCCGTGGCGCCCACTGGATGGCGAGTGAGCGTGTCAGGCCGATAAGACCGGCCTTGGCGGCTACGTAGTTGGCCTGGCCGAAGTTGCCAAAGGCAGCGCGAGAGGCCACGTTCACGATCGAGCCACCGTCGGGCATGCGGGGGCCCAGAGCGAGAGCCAGGCGAGCGGGCGCGAGCAGATCGACGCGAACGACCGTCGCGAAGTCCTCGTCGCTCATGCGGCTGATGCGCGCATCCCGGTTGACGCCGGCGTTGTTGACGAGCACCCGTGGGATCCATCCCCGCTCATCGAGTGCCGCGCTCAGGATATCCGGGGCCTGATCGGAGGCCAGGTCGACCGCGACGTGATCCGCGCCGATCGAGTCCGCAACTGGGGCGAGGGTCTGCTGATCAACGTCGACCAGCAGCAGGGCCTCAAGGTCCCCGCCGAGCCGGGATGCGATGCTCTGGCCCAGCGCCCCAGCCCCGCCCGTGATGATCGCCGCGGCAGTCACACCGGGACCCGACCGAGATGCAGAGGCCCCACCCTGACCAGCGCGCCAACGACGCCCTGGGGGTCCGAGAGCCGCTCGACCCAGCCGCGCCGGGCGGCGTCTTCGGCACCCTCTTCAATCGCAAGCATGTTGACGACCCAATGCTCACGAAGCCCCTCGGTTGCGAACGCTCGCACCAAGCCGAGCAAGCCATTGGCCAGCGCCGCATCAGCCGGGTCGCCGTGTCCGAGGAGGTCGCGGTCCCGGACGATGACGATCGCGGCGCGGCCGTTCGCAACCGCGTCTCTGAGCTGATGGAACGCGTCCAGGACGGCTGCCTCCAGACCGGCGATGCCGATACCTCTGGGCGCCTCGTAAACGAACGGCGTGGTCACGACTTCGGGTCCCGCACCTGAACTAGTGTCACCAACTCCCCCGACTGGACCGTCTCGCCCTGATGGTTGTTCACGTCGACGCGCTGGACCACCACTCCCCGATCGCTCTTTCTCGTCGGCCGCAGTTCGGTGATCGTCGTGACCGCCTCGACGGTGTCTCCGGCTCGCACCGGGGCGAGAAACGGCCACGAACGGATCTCGAGCAGCCCCCGCAGCGTTCGGTTGAACAGGCCCATCTGTTGGCGAAGCCCCGTTGCGATCGCGAGTACGAGCGCGCCGTGGGCGATGCGCCCGCCGTATGGCGTGTCAGCTGCGAAGACCTCGTCCGTATGTAGCGGGTTGAAGTCCCCGGAAACACCGGCAAACAGCACGATTTCGGCCTCGGTCACGGCCCGGCGACCGCTCGTCCACTGCATCCCGACGTCGAGATCATCGAAGTACAGCGGTTCGCTCACCCGACGTCAGGGTTCGTTGGCAAGAGCTTGGTACCAATTCAACTGCCATACCCGAAATGCAGCTCATCGATTCCGATGCCGCAGGTCGACGCACACGGAGGGCCGGCGTGTGACAGCTTCGTGACGAACGGAATAGCACAGGCAACCGCATGGGTCAACGAGCCGCCGCGCGGGATCGCTATCTCACACGATTGACGATCCGGGCCGGTCGTGCTTGCACGATCGCGGCGGGTCACTGCCGTGGACGAAGAGTAGAACAGCGGCGGGAGGGCCTTCATGGCGGTTCGGCGCTCGCAGGTGAAGCGAGCCGGCTACACGGGTGAAGTGAACTTCGATCGTCCGGGGCGTTCGCCTAACGAGTGCCGGTCAGCAAACGGGCTGACATCGCAAGCAGTAGTCAGGATGATCCGGGGATGTTTTTCTGCCTTGGACGATTGCCACAACTGAGAGCAGAGCGCAATCGCAGTCGTGCCGCTACGCCGACGCGAGGAGCAGTAGTCAACGATCCTGACTGATCGCGGCGGCGCTACTGCTCCAAGCATGGCGCCGCGTCCGGGGAGATGGCCGTAGTTGGGAAAATCAGAGGGCCGAGACAAACCCAGGGGCGGATGCCCGTGCTAGCAGCGCACGCTAGTCGCCTCGCCGAGCGCCTTCAGCCGCTCTCGCTCGTCTTAGATGCGGCGCGGCCGGCCGTAATAGACAACGGCGCTAGGAGGCGAACCCACCTGCCGGGTGGGTCACACCCGTTCTGGGGCGGTGAGCGCTCGATAGGCTCGGCCGACGGCGCCAGTGACCAGTGAGAAGTCGACCAGCAGGTCGAGCGCCGGCATGTCCATCGGCGCGCGAAGACAGCTCACACCGGCGTCCGCGCAGGCCATGGCGACTGCTAGGGCAAAGCGCACGATCAGCGAGGCCGGGTTCATCAGGTGGAGAGAGCAGAACAGCACGACCGGCAATCAGGCCAGGATCGCGCGGGTGGTCTGATCTGCTGCGCCCAGGATGCTGCTCTACCGCCGGTCGCGCGCGAGATCAGCTGCCACGGTCGCGGCCACGTTCCTGAGTCACGCGGTGAGTCACGACCGCGCCTAAACGCACCCCTGGCTCGGTTCGTGCACAATCGCTCCAATTTAGAAAAGCCCTGCTAACGCGGGTTTTTCAGTAAGCGTTCAGTCGGTCCCGCTGGGATTCAGACGGTCAAAGGAGCCAGGCATCGATAGGGGAGCCCCTACCCCCCGACTGCGAGGTGGCCAGCTCGGCACTCGGCGCGCCGCAGACGCCCAATGTCGAGAAGGTCACCCTGTGGGTGGCTCAAGTCAGCCTTCGCGCTCGGCGGCGCCTCGAATGCGTACTTGGCCACCGCGGCGCGAGCTTCCCGATCTCCAGCGGACCTCCGGGCCCGTGCGGCAGCTCGCATGAGCACGACGTCAACAAGCCAGTCCGTTTCCCGCCACGCGAATCGCCCCCGGCGATCGACATCGAAGCTGAAGGCTCACCAGAGGTGTAGCCGTTCGGTCGCCTGGTCTTTGGCTTAGGTGAGTGCGGGGAAGGGGTTGCCGCGGTTGTGGGCGGTGATGCGTTCGCGTAGGTACGCGAATC
>JAFAZZ010000515.1 GCA_019239375.1 Solirubrobacterales bacterium
GGAGACCCGGCGACTAGGCCCGGAAGCTCCAAAGCTTCTGCCCGATGAACGACAGCGGCGTGCCGGCCATGATCGCGATCGCCTGGGCGAGCACCTTCATCATGCCGGCGTCGACGAGCATCACCAGCACGACGTAGGTGAAACCGAACGCGACGATCGAGACCATGAAGAAGCGGACAGCCTGGAGAACCGGATGGTCGTGCTTGGCGGCGAACGTCCAATGCCGGTTCCACCAGAAGTTGTTCAACACCGAGACGACCCACGCGATCACTGCGGACAGGCGGTAGTCGATGCCCAGCAGGTGGACGCCGGCGGCGAACACAGCCAGGTTGACGACGTAGCCGCTGGCGCCGACGGCGCCGAACCGGACGAGCTGGAGCCAGTTGTGGGTCCGGCGCATCCCGTGGCGGACGCGCAGGAGCGGCCGGCCAACCCCGCGGCGCATTCGTGCATGCACGGGCACCTGGACGGTCGTGGTCAGCTCGTCAGACATGGTGGGGAAATGTATCGGCGCAATGTTGGGCGGGTGTAAGTGTTCACGGCGTAGGAGTTCGACGCCGACTAGTCGGCTCCTAACCGGGAGCGGTGCTGATCTCCCAGCCCAGAGCCCCCGTCGCTGACCCCGAAGTGCTCGCGGACCAGCGGCGCCACGTCTCGCAGCGACCAACGCCCACGCGCCGCGGCCGAGGCCGGACCTGTCCCGCACCAGAGCAGGGCGCCCAGCGAATCGGTCCGATGCAAAGAGCCGTGGCTTCCGCCGCCGACGTGGTCGGCGCCGCCCCAGTCGACGAACTCGTAGCCGGGGGAGGCCGAGAGCAGGACATCGCCGGCGTTCGGGCAACTCAGCGCCGACCAGATGCGCTCGAGCGCACTGGGGTACTCGCTGCACAGGAAACGGCCGTCCTGGACCTCGGCTCGCAGGGCAGCGAGGTTCCCCTCGACGTCCCAGCGCCCGCCCCGCTCGTCCTCCACTTGATCGCCCGGAGCGAAGCGAAGCTCGCCGCGCCGGCTGCGCACGACCGCCTCCTCCTGGTTGGAGCCCGTCAGCCAGAGCGCCAGATCGACCCCCTCGAGGGCGCAGGCGGCCTCGACCGATTGACTGACCAGTTCGTCGCGCCGTTCGTCGTCCAGGGCGTAGATCATGGCCGCTCGCTGCGCCGGACTCAGAGCGACCTCGGCGCCCACCGAACGGGCGGCGCTGCGGGTGGCCACGTCGAAGTCGGCGAACGCGCGGTCGAGGCGGATGCGCTCCTCGACCGCGGCTTGGGAATGGTCGGAGGTCACGATCACCGCGAACTGATCAAGGAACTCGTCTGGCCCGCCGGCGGCGTGCATCAAGCGCTCTAACTGCCGATCCGCGGCGGCGATCGAAGTGACCTGGGCGTGCGGACCATTTTTGTGCGACCAAGCGTCATTGTCGGGCAGCGAAAACAGCATGAAGTCGAACAGGTCATTCTCGACCAAATAGGCGCCGACACAGCCGGTGTGCTGGTCCCGGATCCCCGGCATACCGAGCTGTCCCCGGCAGCCGGTCCGGCGGCTTGCGTACAGATCTGCATAGAACAGCTCCCGCGGACCGTCGATGGTGCGCCGGAACAGGGTGGAGGTGACGATCCGGGCCAGCGCCGTCTCGTTCGAGACCTCGTGGTGGTGGCGGCCCCGATAGATGAGGTATGTGGTGCCGGCGGTGCGAACGTCGGCGTCGTCGAGGCTCTCGAACACGGTCTCCACGTCGGGCGAGAGGTGCTCGGCGTTCATCCGGTAGACGGTGTCGGTCAGGGAGCGCAGCACCCCGAACTGGCGGCTGGCGGAGAAGCTCGAGCCGTATTCGACGTAGCGACCCTCCTCGCGGTGGTACCAGTTCATGCTGGGGATCCAGTGCTCGTCGGGGCCGGCGCCCGTGGTGATCGTCGCCGCGCACACGGGCGTGACCGATGGGAAGGCGGCAACGCAGTCGTCGACGTAACAGCCGTCACGACGGATCCGGGCCAGGGCGGGCGCGCGGCCGTTGGCGATGGCGCGGTCGAGCATCGCCGGCTTGAGCGCGTCGATGACGACCAGCACGAGCTTCTTGGTCGCGCCGGGGCCGCGGGCGTCGTCGGTGGCGCTGCGCGCACGCGGCTTCTTGGTCGCGCCGGGGCCGCGGGCGTCGTCCGTGGCGCTGCGCGCACGCGGCTTCTTGATGGCGCCCGGGGGGCGCCGGTCGTCGGTGGCGCTGCGCGCACGCGGCTTCTTGGTCTCGCCGGGGCCGCGAGCGTCGTCCGTGGCGCTGCGCGCGCGCGGCTTCTTGGTGGCGCTCACGAGAACATCGTCCCCGCTTCAGGACGGCTCAACGCAGGATTCGCAGGCCGGCGTACTTCTGGTCGGCGCGACGCCGGCTTGCGAGCAGGAGCCACACCAGCGCGGCGAGCACGATCACGCCAACCGGCGGCGCGATCACCGACAGGCCAGCCGCGACGGCCGCCGCGCCTTCGGCAAGCAGCGGCAGGGCTCCGGCCGCATCGGCGTCCAGACGCGCTCGCACGCGTCGCAGCAGCGGCAGGCTGGCGGCGATCCCCACCGCCGCGCACACGACGCCGCCGATCAGACCGGGCCAGGCGGCGTAGTGGCCTCGCGCCAGCGAACCGGCGAACAGCAGCGCCCCGAGCACGAGCGAGATCACGCCCAACACGGTCTCCGTGCCGGTGCGCTCTCGCGCTCCGAGCCTGGTGGCAAGGACCAGCCCGAGCACCACGCACACGGCCATGGCAAGCAGGAACGGGAGGCTCTGCAGGAAAGAGTAATCCGTGTGCTTGAAGTGGATCTCGACGTTCCCGGCCGCCAGCGCGCCCGTGACCAACGCCGGCAGGAACGGACGAACGCCCACGGCCGCAGCGACGCCGATGCCCTGGAAGATGTCGAAGACGAGATGCATCGTGCTGTACCGTGACCACCCGTGACGATAGAGGAGAGGGCGGGATGAGCCCAGCCTCCCGGCGCCCACGGTCAACGGCCCGTGACATAGAGCGCTACGGCGCCCTGTTCGCCGAGCGCACCAAGGTCATGAAATCCTCGGCCATGCGCGACCTGATGGCGCTGACCGAGCGCGACGACGTGATCTCGCTCGCCGGCGGGTTGCCGGACACCTCCACCTTCCCGCCCGACTCGTACGCCTCGTTGATGAGCGAGGTGGCGGCGCGCTCATGCGCGCGGGCGCTGCAATATGGGCCAACCGAGGGCCTGACGGCGGTCAAGCGCTGCATCGCGGAGGTGATGCGCGCCGAGGGCATGGAGGCCGACGAGGACGAGCTGCTGGTGACCACCGGCGGTCAGCAGGTGATCGACTTGGTCTGCAAGACGTTGCTCGATCCGGGCGACGTGGTGGTGTGCGAGGCCCCCACCTACCCGGGTGCGGTGCCGACATTCTCCACGTATCAGGCCGACGTGGTTCAGGTGACTATGGATCGAGATGGGATGCGCACGCACGAGCTCGAGGCGACGTTGGACGAGCTCGAGCGAAGCGGGCATCGCCCCAAGTTCATCTACACCGTCCCGAACTTCCACAACCCGGCCGGCGTCACGCTCTCGCTCGAGCGCCGCCACGAACTGCTCCGGATCGTCTCCGAGCGCGAACTGCTGGTGCTCGAGGACAACCCCTACGGCCTGCTCCGCTACGAGGGCGGCGCGCTGCCCACGCTGCGCTCGCTTGATGAGGACTTCATCATCTACGCCGGCACGTTTTCCAAGATCCTGTCGCCGGGCGTGCGCCTGGGCTGGACATGCGCGCCGGCGCCCGTCCTGGCCAAGATGAACCTGGGAAAGCAGGCCTCGGATCTGTGCTCGTCCTCGATCTCGCAGTACTTCGTTTCGGCCTATTTCGAATCCGGTCCTTGGGAGGACTACGTACGCTCGCTGATCGAGATCTACCGCCGCCGGCGGGACGTGATGCTCGACACGCTGGCCGAGCACTTCCCGCGCGAGGCGCAGTGGACACATCCCGAAGGCGGGCTGTTCATCTGGGTCACGCTGCCCGACTACATCGATACGACCGACCTGCTGGCCCGCGCACTGGAGGAGCACGTGGCGTTCGTGCCGGGCCGCGCCGCGTTCGTGGACGGACGGGGCGGATCGGCGATGCGGCTGAATTTCTCGGGCGTGGGCGAGGGCGAGATCCGCGAGGGGATCAGGCGGATCGGCGAGGTCGTGCGCGAGCAGGTCGCCCTGTACGGCACGCTGACCGGGACGACGACGCGCGCGGCGCGTAGCGATCCGCAGCCCGCGGAGCAGGCGGGTCTGCCGCCTGGCGAACCCGAGCCGCCGAGCGCGGATGTCGCGAACGTCCTGCAGCTGCGGCGCAAGCGCGCGTGAGCCGGCCGGATGGACACGCGCGCCGGCTATAAAGGCGGGGCCGGACGCCACGCGGGCGGCATGCGCGTGGCCGTGCTCAAGGGCGGCCGATCGCTCGAGCGGCAGGTGTCGTTGAAGTCCGGCGCCCGGGTCGAGGACGCGCTGGAGCGCCTCGGCCACGAGGTCGTGCCCGTGGACGTGGGCGCCGACCTGGTGGAACGATTGGCCGCGGGGCGTCCCGATCTGGCTTTTGTCGCGCTGCACGGCCGCGATGGCGAGGACGGGACCGTCCAGGAGCTGCTCGAGGTGATGGGCATCCCTTATACCGGCTCGGGCGTATCGGCCTGCATCCGCGCCGCCGACAAGGTGCTGGCCAAGCATGCCATGCGCGATGTGGCCATTCCCACGCCCGACTTCTACGCGTTCAGCGAGACGGCGTTCCGGGAGCTGGGCGCCGCGCAAGCCCTGCCGGCGGTCGAGGAGCGGCTGCAGTTCCCGATCGTGGTCAAGCCGGCCGGCCAGGGCTCCGCGCTCGGGATCAAGTTTGCCCGCACGCCGGCCGACGTGCCCAGTGCGCTCGTGGCTGCCTTTTCGTATGACCGAAAGGTCCTCTTGGAGCGCTACGTGGCGGGGCGCGACCTGGCGGTGTCGATCATCGACGATCACGGCTCACCGCGGGCGCTGCCGGTCGTGGAGGCGGTGCCGGAGCAGGAGGACTTCTACGACTTCGAGGCCCGCTACGAGATCGGCCGCACGCGCTTCGTGTGCCCGGCGTCATTAGACGAGGACGTGGCCGCGCGGGCGAGCGCGATCGCGCTCGAGGTGTACGCGCTCCTCGGGTGCTCGGGGTTCGCGCGCGTCGACCTGATGCTCGAGGCCGGCACGGACGAGCTGTTTGTGCTCGAGGCCGACGCCATTCCCGGGCTAACCGAGACCAGCCTGCTGCCGCAGGCCGCCGAGGCAGCCGAGATCGGGTTCGATGAACTGATCGGGCGAATCGTGGAGGCCGCTCCTCGGGTGAAGGTGGCCTAGCGCAAGGAAGGAGGCCGGGGCTGTTGCGGGGGCCTATTCGCCGGCGAAATCTTCCGGCGTCACGTGGTCGAGGAAGTCCTTGAACTTCTCGACCACTTCCTCGGTGTCCTCGACTTCGTGCTCAAACTCGATGGCGGACTCGGCGATCACCTCGTCGGCGGCGAAGATCGGCGCACCGGCGCGGACGGCCAGGGCGAGGGCATCGCTAGGACGCGAGTCGATCTCGAGCTCGCGCCCGTTCACGCGGAGGCTGATCGAGGCGTAGAAGGTGTTCTCGCGCAGCTCGGTCACGGCCACGCGGGTGCACTCCACGTCCAGCTCGCCGAGCACGTCCGAGAGCAGATCGTGGGTCATGGGACGTGGCGTGGAGGCTCCCTGGAGCTTCATCAGGATCGCCGCGGCCTCGGGATGGCCGATCCAGATCGGCAGGAACTTGTTGTTCTCGACGGTCTTCAGCAACACGATGGGCTGCTTGCCGACCATGTCGAAGCTAACGCCGTAGATGACCATCTCCTGCACGTACAGCTCCTAGATCGCGGGGTGAGGCAAGTATAGGCGGCACTGCCCCGAGGTCCGGCGGGGTGGACCCCCGGCGCGATTCAGTCGATCGCCCCCTCCTCCTGGAGCACTCGCCGTGCCGCTGCGAAGGCCGAGTTCGAGGCGGGCACACCGGCGTAGATGGCGGTGTGGATGAACACCTCGGTGATCTCCTCCACGGTCAGGCCGTTGCGCAGGGCGGCTCGGACGTGCATGCCGATCTCGTTCTCGGCGCGCATCGAGATCAGCGCGGCAAGGGTGATCGCGCTGCGGGTGCGGCGATCCAGCCCCGGGCGCGACCAGCCCCCACCCCAGGCATAGCGCGTGATGAACTCCTGCCAGGGCCACCCGAAGCTGCCGGCCGTGGCAGCCGCGCGATCGACGTGCTCGTCGCCCAGCACCTCACGCCGTGTCTGCATCCCGACATCGAAATCGCTCACTGCTCAGGCCTCCTCGTCGCTCAGGAACCGCAGGATCATCGCCGTGGTCAGGTCGGGTCGCTCGACGGTGGCCAGGTGGGCGGCCGGCGAGACGGCCTCGAACCGGGCGGCCGGAATCAACTCGGCGATCCGCCGGCCATGCTCAGGCGGAGTGGCCGGATCCTCCTCGCCGGCCACCACCAGGGTCGGGGCGGTGATCGCCGGCAGCTCCCGGGTGAGGTCCATCTCGGCGATCGCCTCGCAGCACCCGGCGTAGCCCTCGGCCGGGGTGGCAGTGAGAATTCGGCGCATGCGCTCGATCACGGCCGGCTCGGCGGCGGCGAAGCCGGAAGTGAACCAGCGGGCCAGCACGGCATCGGCGACCGCCTCGACGCCGCCCGCCCGCACAGCGGCGGCACGCTCGGTCCACGTCTCGGGCGGTCCCAGCTGAGCGGACGTGCAACACAAGACCAGCCGCTCGACCCGCTCAGGAGCGTGCGTGGCCACCCACATCCCGATCATCCCGCCGATCGAGAGCCCGCACAGCGAGGCACGCTCGACCCCGAGGCGGTCGAGCAAGGCGATCAGATCTGAGCCCAGGTCGTCCATCGAGTACGGCCCCGGCGGAACCTCGGAGGCGCCGTGGCCGCGGATGTCGTAACGCAGCGTGCGAAAGCGCTCGCCAAGCCGGTCGGATTGAGGCTGCCACATGGTGAGGTCGGTGCCGAGGGAACCCGTGAAGGCGATCACGGGTGCGCCGTCGCGGCCGCCCAGCTCGTAATTCAGCTCAGGGGCCACGGTGCGCCGCCACGGCCCGGTCGATCAGCTCACTCGTCACCCCCAGGTAACCGGCCGGGTCGAGCGCGGCGTCGAGCCCGGCCGCCCCCAGCACGTCGGTCACCTCGGGCCGCTCGAGCAGCACGTCGCGAAACCCGCGGCCCGCCTCGACTGACCGCCGCGCCGCCGCCTCGACCAGGTCCTGCGCATTCGATCGCCCCTGGGAGTCCGCCAGCGCCGCGGCCACGCTCTCGCTCATCACCAGCCCGCCCGTGATGTCCATGTCGCTGCGCATCTTCTCAGGGTCGACCTGAAGACCGGCCAATAGCTCCTTGGCGATCGCCGCCCCCGATCCGGTGAGCCGAAGCAGCTCGAGCAGAGTCTCCCACTCGGCCTGCCATCCGCCGGCACCGCGCTCGTGCTCCTGGGCCATCGCCGCGAGCATCGTCGCGACCAGCCCGGGACCTCGCTGAGCGCAGGCCACCAGAGCGACGGCGCCAACCGGGTTGCGCTTGTGGGGCATGGTCGAGGAGCCGCCGCGACCCTCGCCTCCGCCCTCGCCCGCCTCCCCCACCTCGGTCTGCGCGAGCAGAACGACATCGCGGCCAATCTTGCCGAGCAGCCCCAGCGTGATGCCGAGCCCGGCGGCCAGGCGCGCCGGGCGCAGCCTGATCGCGTGCCATGGGAGCTCGGCGGTGGCGAGGCCCAGCCGCGCTGCGATGCCCGCGCCCACCTCGAGCCCGCGCTCGCCCAGGCTGGCCAATGTGCCGACCGCGCCGCCGAACTGCACGGCCAGCTCGTGGTCGCGGATCGTGGCGAGCGTGGCCGTCGACCCGTCGAGTCCCGAAAGCCAGCCCGCTGCCTTCAGCCCGAAGGTGACGGGAAGCGCCTGCTGAAGCAGGGTGCGGCCGGGCACGAGGGCCGCGCGGTGGCGCTCCACGAGCGCCGCGCAGGCATCCCCAGCTTCGCCCAGGTCCGCCACGATCGAATCGAGCGCGCGCCGGGCGACCAACATGATCGCCGTGTCGATCACGTCCTGACTGGTGGCGCCCTTGTGCAGATGGGTGGAAGCGGCGCTGCCGATCTGCCGGCGCAGCGCGCGCAGCAGTCCGGGAACCGGCGTCCCCTGCTGACCGGTGGCGCGGCCGAGCTCATCGAGATCCAGCTCGAGGTTCCCCGATGCGACGGCGTCCGCCAGCTCGCGGGCCGCCTCGGCCGGCGCCAGGCGGAGATCGGCGAGCGCCTCGAGCAGGGCGACCTCGACCTCGACCATGGCGTCGAGCAGCGCGCGATCGGTGGCCTGGGCGGCCCCGTCGCCGTGGGCAAACAGGCCGGCAAACAGCCTGTCTGGGGCCACGGCGCTATCGAATCCCGCCGAGCGGACGAGGCCGTGGAGACGGGTTGGTCACTTGCAGAGAATGAGCTAAGGCACCGAGCGCGTCACGTACTACCTCAACGGTCTCAGGCGACAAATCGCCGAGCATGTCGGCCTCGATCCGGTCGACTGAGTCGTCGCAGCGCGCCAGCGTCTCGAGCCCTTTGGCGGTGACCGATGCCCGCAGGACGCGGCGGTGCTTGGGGTCTGGGCGCCGGCGGACCAGTTTGCGGCGCTCGAGCGCCGCGATCACCAGGTTCATGGCCTGCGGCGTGACGAGTGCCCACCGGGCCAGCTGCGCGCAGGACAGGCCGTCGCGCTCGCGCAGCAAGCTGAGCGTGACGTATTCGGGCGTGGACACACCGAGCAGGCGGAGCTCCTCATCAAGTCGTGCGCGCAGCCGCCGCTCCACGCGGTAAACGAGGTAGCCGACCCGGGGAACGGTCTTTGCCTCGGTCGACGTCTTTGCCTCGGTCGACGTCTTTGCCTGGGTCGACGTCTTTGCCTGGGTCGACGTCTTTGCCTCGGTCGGCCCGACCGTTGCGGTGGCCGCACGCGTCATCGCGCAACATTATCGCTGGCCGAGCGGTGGAGGTAATGTGCCACAACGGCGTTGACAAGTGACTTGCCATCGGCATAGGGTTCGCGCCGCATACCAACGCCGGTGGATCCAGAGGGAGGGTTTCGTGATCGGACGTAAGGCACTCATCGCACTCGCCGCCGCGGTAGTGGTGGCCGCGCTCCCTGCTTCATCAGGGGCTCAGCCCCCGCCGTGCACCTCCACGGTCTGCGGGACAACCACCGACGGGGGGCAATGGATCGCCGACTTCCCGTCGCCGATCTCCTCATGGAACGGCACGTTGCTCCTCTATAGCCACGGCTTCGGCCCGCCGGTGGCGGCGGATGCGCCCGATCCGAACACGAAGGCGGCGCTGCTGGCCCGGGGGTATGCGTTGGCCGGGTCGTCGTATGACCCGAACGGCTCGTGGTGGGCCTTGGACAGCGCGCTCAGCGATCAGTTCCAGACGCTCACCGCCGTTGAGAAACTACTCCCGCGCGCACCGACGCATGTGTTTGCGGTAGGCACCTCGATGGGCGGACTGATCAGTGCGCTCGAGGACGAGCACTCGCGCGGGCGCCTGCAGGCGGCGCTGACGACGTGCGGGATCGTCGCCGGTGCGGTCCAGCTCAACAACTACCAGCTCGACGGCGAGTACGCGATGAGCCAGCTGCTCGGGGCGGGGCAGAACCTCAAGCTGGTCGGCTACTCGAGCCCGGGCGACGGCCTGACTACCGCGTATGCGCTGGACGCCCTCGCCGAGCAGGCGCAGAGCACCGCGGCCGGCCGCGCGCGGCTGGCCCTGGCCATGTCCCTGATGAACGTGGCCACGTGGCCGGTGGGTCAACCGATGCCGGCGCCACGGGACTACGGCGCCCAGGAGCAAGGGCAGTACGCGATCGAGTTCGGCAACAAGGCCGGCGGGACGTCGCCGATTCAGACCACGATGGACTTCGTGGAGTTCGGGCGCTACTACATCGAATTGGCGGACGGCGGCAACGCGGCCTGGACCAAGAACGTGAACTTCGGCCGGCTGCTGGCCGAGTCGCCCTACGCGCCCGAGATCATCAGCCTCTACCGCCAGGCCGGGCTCAACCTACGAGCGGACCTCGAGAATCTGACCCGCAACGCGAACATCACCGCCGACCCGGCGGCCGTGCGATCGCTCACGCAGACATCCGTGCCGACCGGCCGCCTCCAGGTCCCGGAGCTCGACATGCACACAATCTCGGACCAGCTGGTGCCGGTTCAGCAAGAGAACTACTACCGTCACATGGTCGCGTTCGCCGATCGCAGCGATCTGCTCCGGCAGGCCTTCGTCGAGCGCCAGCTGCACTGCAACTTCACGCCGTCGGAGCTGGTCGCCGGCGTGCAGGCGATCCAGCAGCGCGTGCAGACCGGACACTGGGATCACCTGGCCGACCCGTCGGCATTGAACGCCGCGGCCAACGCGACGGGGCTCGGGGCCTTCGGCGCACCGGCCTTCATCCCGTACGAACCCGCGCGGCTATCCGGCGATAACGGGCCGTTCGACCCCTTCACGGGCGGTTCGTTCCCGTTCCCATTCGGTCGCTGGTAGCCGCCTGACGTGAATCTGCGGCTCCCGGGCCACAATACCCGGGATGCCGCAGACCGCAGTCAGACCGCAGCGCGCCGTTTGGGCGTGGGCCTGCCTTGGCCTGATCGGATCGATCCTCATCACACTGGCCGGTCCCCGGCTGGCCGGCGGCCCGATCCGGTGGTGGTTCACCGGCGCGGGCGGCGTGGCGGTGTTCTACGTCGGGATGGTGGCGCTGTCGCTCGCCTGGCTCGGGCTGGGACGGCTTGCCCTGACCGTGCGGCAGGTGTGGATCGTCGCGGCTGTCTGGTCGGTGCCGCTGTTCCTCGGGGCGCCGCTGTTCAGCCAGGACGTCTACAGCTACCTGGCTCAGGGAACGCTCGTGCACCTTGGCCTGGATCCATATACGCAGACGCCGGCGGTCCTCGCGCAGCATGGCCAGGCGCACGTCCTCGGCGCGGTCTCACCGTTTTGGCGTCACACCACCGCACCGTACGGCCCCCTGTTCCTGTGGATCGTGAGCTGGTTCAGCGGCACGAGCCTGATGGTTGGCGCGCTGCTGATCAGGACGCTCGAACTGGTTGGCCTCGCCCTGCTGGCGATGTTCGTGCCGCGGCTGGCGCGCCACCTGCGCGCCGACCCCGGCCGCGCCACGTGGTTGGTGGCGCTCAGCCCGCTCCTGCTCCTCCAGTTGGTCGCCGCGGCGCACAACGATCTTTTGATGATTGGTCTAGTGGTCGCCGGCGTCTCGCTCGCCATCGAGCGACGCGTGCTGCTGGGCGTAGCGCTGTGCGCGGTGGCGGCTACGATCAAGCTGCCCGCGGCGGCAGCCATTCCGTTCATCCTGGTTGCCGACGGTGACCGGAGGACCATGGTGAGGGGGGTGCTCCTGGCGGCCGGCGTGGTGGTGGCGGTGAGCTTGGTCAGCGGTCTCGGGTTCGGTTGGATCTCGACCTCGCTCTTCTCGACCCCCGGTAAGGCGCGGCTGGCGATCACCCCGGCCACCGCGCTCGGCTGGACGGTCGCGCAGATCACGCCGGTCGGCGCGCGAGGGCTCGAGTCGGCGCTTGGCGTCGTCGCCTTCGGGGCTGCGCTCGTGTTCGCCTTTGTCCTGCTGTCACGGACGAGACCCGGGAATATGGTTCGGTATCTCGGCTTCGCCCTGATCGCCGTGGCTGTGTGCGGGCCGGCAGCCTGGCCGTGGTACCTGACCTGGGGGCTTGTGTTGCTGGCGGCCTGTCCCGGCATCCAGTTCTCGCGTGGGTTGGTGGCGGCCCCTGTGCTGGGTGCGTTGGTCGTCAAGGCCGACGGTGTCCTGGCTTTCCCTCTGCATACGGCGCCCGCGTTCGTGGCGCTCTACATCGCGATCGCAGCTGTGGCCTCGCGTCGGCGGCCCTCGGTCGCGCCGGCACCGTTGCGTCCGATCGCTGAGTCGTGATGGCAACGCAGACTGAGGTCCCGCTCGCCCAGCCGACTGAAATGCGGCCCCAGGCCACGAAGCGCGAGCGACCGGCGTGGAGCTTTGCGGCGGTGGCGGGCCCGGCGGCGCTCGCGCTCGTCCTGTGCCTGTACGAGCTGACCACGCGCAGCCTGTGGCTCGACGAGGCGGCCACGGTGGCCATCGCAAGCCAGCAAGGCTCGGCGCTGTGGAGCGCGATCGCGCACGACGGCGGCAACATGCTCGGCTACTACGCGCCCCTGCACGTGCTGATCGGGTGGTTCGGCCACGGGGAACTCATCATCCGGCTGCCGTCGGCGTTGGCGGCCGGCGCATGCGCCGGACTCGTCGCGCTGCTCGGCCTGCGGCTGTTCGACCGACGGGTGGGCGTGCTGGCGGGAGTGCTGACCGCGGTCAGCCTGCCGCTGGTCTTCTGGGGTCAAGACGCCAGGGGCTACGCCCCGATGCTGGCGCTGGTGGTGGGATCGTTCCTCGCCTTGGAGGCGCTGGTGCGCTCGGGCGGCCGGCGCGCGTGGATCGCCTACGTGGTGCTCACCACGCTCTCGGCCTACGCGAGCTTCATCGCGATTCTGATTCTTCCGGCCCAGCTGCTCCTGCTGCTCTGGCGCCGGCAGGCGTGGCGTCGCGTGGTGTCCGCCGTGGCCGCGTGCGCGGTGTGCTGGGTGCCACTCGCGGTGCTCGCGCTCGAGCGAGGCTCGGGACAGCTGTTCTGGATCCCGCGGCCCAGCCTCACGACCGAGGGCCAGGTCATCAAGACGCTCACCTCGGCGGCGTTCGAGCCGAACTTCCGGCCCGCCTGGGCCGCGACGGGGCTGGCGGTCGTCACGGTGGTGCTGCTAGCGCTGGCCGCGGTCAGGCTCGTCCGCCAACCCGCCTGGGGACCGCTGCTGGCGCTGTCCTGGCTGGTCGTCCCGGTGGCGCTGATGTGGCTCGAGTCGCTCGTCGGGCAGTCCTTGTTCACGCCGCGCAACGCGCTCGTGTCCTTGCCCGCGGTGGCGCTGCTGCTCGCGTGGCTGCTGGGGCGAAGCCGCATCGGGTGGGCGGCGGTGGCGATCGTGATCGCGTTGCGGGCGGTTACGTTGGTGCCGAGCTATGGGGTGTCGCCCGAGAACTGGCGGGCCGCGACGGCGTACGTGCTGCACAGTGAGCGACCGGGCGACTGCCTGGCGTTCTATCCGCTCGACGCGGGGATGCCGTTCGCCTACTACGCCGGTCAGCGTGTCTCGCCGCACGTCGAGCGCTACGAGACGCCGCGTCTGCCCTCGGGCTGCCGGCGCGTGTGGCTGGTGGCCAGCCATCAGGGGCAGCCGAACGGGCCGGCTGGATCGCGCGCACACTACGCGCGCTACGTCGCGCTGCGTCACGCTTTGGCGGGCGAGTACGGAGGGGCGAGCACGCGATCGTTCGGGTACGCCAGCGTGGTCTGGGTGCAGCGGTTCGGGCCGCAGCGCTGACGGTGGCGAGGGAGGATAGGTACGGCGCGGGCCGCCGGGCATGTTTCTCCTATGTCAAGGTGGGTTCGCTGGTGGCGGTATTCGGTAGGTCGTGTCGAGACCGGTTAGTTCAGGCAGACCATCGGGTTGGGGGCGGTATGGGTTTGCTCAACGTCGGGGTGTGGACCTGGTTGGGGTGTGCATGGTTGTGTGAGCGGCGGCCGGGTCAGGAGCTCGTAGAAGTGTCTTGCGAGCGAGCGCTTGAGGCATCGGAGTGCCGCCTTCTTGGTTTTGCCTTCGGCTCGTTTGCGGGCGAGGTACTC
>JAFAZZ010000012.1 GCA_019239375.1 Solirubrobacterales bacterium
CGCGAGATCGTCGAGAAGATCTCCGAATTCAAGTCAGAGCCGCAGTGGATGCGCGAGTTCCGCTTGAAGGCGCTCGAGCACTTCCTGGCTCGCCCGCAGCCGACCTGGGGCTCGCCGCTGCTGGCCGAGGTCGACTACGACGACATCCACTATTTCGTCCGCGCGTCGGAGAAGCCCGGCCGCTCCTGGGATGACGTCCCCGAAGATGTGAAGCGGACGTTCGACCGCCTCGGCATCCCCGAGGCGGAGCGCAAGTTCCTCTCGGGCGTCGGTGCCCAGTATGAGTCTGAAGTCGTCTACCACCAGGTCAGAGAAGATCTCGAGAAGCAGGGCGTGGTCTTCATGGACATGGACTCGGGGCTAAGAGAGCACGAAGACATCGTCCGGGAGTACTTCGCGACCGTGATCCCGCCGAACGACAACAAGCTCGCGGCGCTCAACTCCGCGGTGTGGTCCGGCGGGTCGTTCGTATACGTGCCCGAAGGCGTCCACGTCGAGATGCCGCTGCAGGCGTACTTCCGGATCAACACGGAGAACATGGGCCAGTTCGAGCGGACCCTGATCATCGCCGAGCCTGGGTCCTACGTGCACTACGTGGAGGGGTGCACCGCCCCGACCTACTCGAGCAGCAGCCTGCATTCCGCGGTCGTCGAGCTGATCGCCAAGCCGGGCGCGCGGATTCGCTACACGACAGTTCAGAACTGGTCGACCAACGTGTTCAACCTCGTCACCAAGCGCGCGGTCGCGCACGAGGATGCCACGGTCGAATGGGTTGACTGCAACCTCGGTTCGCGCTTGACGATGAAGTACCCGAGCGTCTACCTGCTGGGCGAGCGGGCCCACGGCGAAATCCTCTCGATCGCGTTCGCGGGACAGGGCCAGCACCAGGATGCCGGTGGCAAGATCATCCACGCGGCGCCGAATACGACGTCGAACATCTTCGCCAAGTCGATCTCCAAGGACGGCGGCCGCGGGTCTTACCGGGGGCTGCTCGAGATCGCCAAGGGCGCACACGGCGCGCGGTCCAAGGTCGTCTGCGACGCGCTGCTGCTCGACGAGCATTCGCGTTCGGACACGTACCCGACGATCCGGATCGGTGAAGACGACGTAAACGTCGGCCACGAGGCGACCGTGTCCAAGGTCGGCGAGGACCAGCTGTTCTACCTGATGTCGCACGGCATTCCCGAGGACGAGGCTTCCAAACTGATCGTCAACGGGTTCGTCGAGCCGATCACCAAAGAGCTCCCGATGGAGTACGCGGTGGAGATGAACCGGCTGATCGAGCTGCAAATGGAGGGTTCGATTGGCTAGCGCGAGTTTGGGGCTGCCCACGTTCAAGGGCCGCCCCGGTTGGGAGTTCACCGACATCTCGGGCCTCGACCTGGCCGCGTATGAGCCCGTGCGTGAGGCGGACCCGAGCACCGCACGCGCGAAGCCGTTGTTCGAACTCGGCACGAACGCCGGCCGCAACCTTCCGGACGGCGTCATCGTCTCCACGATCGGACGGGCGCTGACGGACTACCGGGAGCTCGTGAGCCGTCATCTGGGCTCACGGGTCGGCGCCGATGACGTCTTCACGATGCTCAACGAGCGCGCCGAATACCGCGACGGCTCGTTCGTCTACGTGCCGCGCGGCGTCGTTGTCCCGGAGCCGATCCCGCTGCGCAGCGTGCAGCCACGCAGCGGAACGCTGCTGCACCAGCGCACGTTGATCGTCCTCGAGGAGGAGGCCCAGGCGGAGGTGTGGGAGCAGTACCTGTCAGCGACGTCCGAGCTCGAGGCGGTGTTCAACGTCGTGACGGAGCTGGTGATCTCCGACAACGCCCGGCTGCGCTACGTGTGCGGACAAGATCTCTCTGAGCGCAGCTGGATCTTCGGCGCACAGCGGGCTGACGTGGGTCGAGACGCGTCTCTGGATTGGGTGGCGCTTGGTTTCGGATCCGCGCGCGGACGCGTGCGCATGGAGACGAGACTGAGCGGCCCCGGTGCCGAGGCGCGCGTCACCGGCGCTTACGCGAGCCACGGCCGCCAGCACATCGACTTCGACACCACGCAGGAGCACGCGGCGCCCAACACGACCTCGGATCTAGCCTTCCGAGGCGTTCTCCAGGATCGTTCGACCGCGGTCTGGAAGGGCAACATCATCGTCGACCCCGGAGCGCAGAAGACCGATGCCTTCCAGGAGTCGCGCAACCTGTTGATCTCCAAGCGCGCCCACGCCGATGCGATCCCCGGCCTCGAGATCCAGGCCAACGACGTGCGCTGCACGCACGCCGCGGCCGTCGCCCAAGTCGACCCCGAGCAGCTCTTCTACCTGCGCTCGCATGGCCTCGACGAAGCGGTGGCCAAGCGGCTGGTGATCGAAGGTTTCCTCTCCGCGCTGGTCGAGCGCTTCGAACCGGGATCGGTTCGGGACGTGCTCGGCGAGACCCTGGAGCGCCGGCTCGAGCTGGTCCTTGGTGAACGGTGATTTCGCGCGGTACGGAGTAACTTTGCCCCTGAGTTAGGGGCGCAGGAATATAGATAGACAGAGGAGTAGTTATGGCACTTCAGATTGGTGATACGGCCCCGGATTTTGAGGCGGAGACGACGGAGGGTCGGCTGCGGTTTCATGATTGGGTGGGGGATGCGTGGGCGGTGTTGTTTTCGCATCCGAAGGATTTCACGCCGGTGTGTACGACGGAGTTGGGGTATATGGCGAAGATCAAGCCGGAGTTTGATCGGCGGGGGGTGAAGATCATTGGCTTGTCGGTGGATCCGTCGGAGAAGCATTCGGATTGGGTGAGGGATATTGAGGAGACGCAGGGGTTCGCGCCGAATTAT
>JAFAZZ010000037.1 GCA_019239375.1 Solirubrobacterales bacterium
CGTTGAAGTCCATGTAGGACTCGAGCGAGAGACCACCCAGCTCTACCACCGAGCGGATGGGGTCGCGGAAGATCCTGAATACCTCGGTCGCGGACTTGACGGGGCTCGCCCCGTTCGGAACCTCGGCGGCGCGGAGATCGTCGGCAAGCCCCTGATAGACGGACCTCTCGTAGTCCTCAGCGGAGTCGTAGCCCTGGGCGCGACCGAAGAAGAGCGCCTCCGGGTCGAAGCTGCCGAAGCGCGAGCCGAGACGCGCCAGTTCGCCTTCGAAGCGATCCTCGACCCACGCCGCGCGCAAGCGCTCGCGCACCGCGGCGCCCTCGGCACGCGAGCCGGACGCCTGAAAGGCCATCTGCGCGTAGTAGCGCGCGTGCATCTCGCCAAACATCAGTGGAAGCAACTCCGCGCGCACGTCGACCTGCCGCCTGTGGCCGTTCGACCGGCCGCTCAGCCGATCGAGGGCCTCCGGGGTGCAGATCAGGGGCTTGTAGACCGTGCTGCGGTCCACCTCGGTGACCGACTTGGCGGTGAACGGGAGCCCGCTTCGGCAGTAAAGCAGGACCTCCGGCTCGCGACCACTCGGCCGGTAGCGCAACGTCCCGCCTTGCTCGAAGAAGCGACCGCCCCGACCGATGGTCAGCGCCGTCACCACGTCAACCGCCACCAAGCCCATACCGGACACGCCGACCTTCGTGCCTGCCGGAATCTCCTCCACATAGCGCGTGACCGGGTACGGGTGGACGTCGCCCAGTCCAGCGACGTCCCGGTTCGCCGTGTGCCCGGACGTGACAATCACATGGTCGACCACGACTGCGCGGCCGTTGGCGAGGCGGACCTCCTCGCTTCCGCCGCGCCTGGCCACCAAATCGACGGCTGAGGTCGGATGGTGGACGATGTGGACATTCCGAGGCGCGCCGACGATAAGCGCGCGATAGAACCACTGAAGGTACTCGCCCATCAGTCGGCGGGGCAGAAAGTGATGGGGCTCGATGGGCTGACCCGCCGGATCGATCGCACACTCCTCGCCAACCCACCGATAACCCCGCTCCACGGCCCAGTCATACAGCCCCACCCCGTAGCAGGGTTGGTAGCTCTCCGTCTCGAAGGGGTACAGCGAAAGCTGTCCACACGGATTGTTGAGCAGGAGGTAGTCGGGTTGCGCGGTGTCGTAGACGCCCGAGCCCGGCGGTCCCGGCTCGATCACGTGGACCGCCACGTCGTCGTCCGGCGACAGCTCCTGGCGCGCGATTGTCACCACCCGCTCGAGCGCACAAACTCCCCAGGGTCCTAATCCGACGATGGCGATGCGTAGCAAGACGTACCCCTTGAAGAATCTCGAGAACTCAACAGCGTTTGCTGTGGATGCAACGGTGAGCGGACCCGGGATCTTCCGAGCCATCGGCTGGCGTCATTGACCCGCTGTGCCGGTTCAGATGGCTGCCGCGGCGGCGAAAGAAAACACGCGTCCCGCGCGTTATAACCGGTGATTGAAGGAAACCCCGGGGGTCGTCGGACGAGCACCAGTCCCGCCTGCGGGCACTCGAGGCTCCCGAAATCTACATCCTGACGTCTTGCCGGGGTTAGGCCGAGCCGATTCCCTGCGCGGGCGGACTCGTTTGGTGACACACATGACGTTTCTCGACGACGGCCCGGACCTCTATCCGATCACCATCGCGCTGGTCAACAACATGCCGGATGCGGCGTTCGTGGACACCGAGCAGCAGTTCCGGACGCTTGCCTGCGGCGCCAGTACGGAGGGCATCGAGTTTGAGCTCTACACAATGAAGGAGATCCCACGTTCGGAGAGGGTCGCCAGCGTGATCGCGTCGCGGTACCGTGGACTGGACGAGCTTTGGACGCGGCCGCCCGACGCGCTGATCGTCACCGGAACCGAGCCGAAACACCCTCAGCTTCACCTCGAACCGTACTGGCCGTTCCTGGCACGATTGCTGGAGTGGGCAGCTGACAATGTGCGGACGACGCTGCTTTCCTGTCTTGCCTCGCACGCGAGCATCCTCTTGTTCGACGGCATCGAACGGGTGCCGCAGCCGACGAAGTGCAGTGGTGTGTTCGACGGAGTCGTCGAGGAGTGCTTGGATCCGCTGGCGGCCGGACTGCCCCAGGTTATGCCCATGCCTCACTCGCGACTTAATGGTGTGCCCGAGGGGGCCCTGGTCGATGCCGGCTACCGCATCATCGTGGGGTCTGGCGCCTCGCACCCGGGCTGGTCAGTGGCTACGCGGGAGCAGGGAGATTCTCTGTTCGTGCTCTGCCAGGGCCACCCCGAGTACGGCACGCTGAGCCTGCTGCGCGAGTATCGTCGCGACGTGCGTCGCGCCCTGTATGGGCGGGGGGCGATCCCGTATCCTCGGTTGCCCGAGGGATATCTTGCCCAGGAGGCGGTGAAGAAATTGACCGAGTTCGCAAGGCGCGCACAGAAGCGATGGAAAGACCCGGACCGCCTCTGGGCTCGCTTTCCCTATGACGAGGTCGCGCCTGGCGTCAAGAACACCTGGGCCGCTCCGTCGGCGCTGCTTTACGCCAACTGGGTGCGGCTGGCGCGCTCGGCGGTGCTGGACCGGGTCTGACCCGGCGATGCACGACGAGACGCTCGCCATCCATGGCGGATATTCGCCCGGGTCAACCCGAGCGGTGGCGGTTCCGATCTATCAGACGGTCGCGCACGATTTCATCGACGCCGACCATGCCGGGGCGATCATGGATCTCGAGACCCCGGGGTTTCACTACAACCGCATCAACAACCCGACCGTCAGCGTACTCGAGCACCGGGTCACCGCGCTCGAGGGCGGGACCGCGGGGCTGGCCGTGAGCACGGGCTCGGCCGCCGTCAGCATGTCGATCCTCAACCTCCTGGGCGTCGGCGACAACCTCGTGTCGGTCCCACAGCTTTACGGCGCCACCTACACGTATTTTGCCCACGTGCTCCCCAGGTTGGGAATCGACGTGCGCTTCGCGACAGACGACAGGCCCGACTCCATCGCCGCGGTGATCGACGAGCGGACCAAGGCGGTGTTCTGCGAGACGGTAGGCAACCCGGCCGGCAACGTCATCGACCTGGCCGCGGTCTGCGCCGTGGCGCATGACCGGGGAGTTCCGGTCATCGCGGACAACACAGTCCCCACTCCGTTGCTGCTCAAGCCCATCCGCCACGGCGCCGACATCGTGATCCACTCGTTGACGAAGTTCGTCGGCGGTCACGGCACCACCATGGGCGGCATCATCATCGACGCCGGAACGTTCCCTTGGCGCGATCATCCGGATCGCTTCCGATCCATGGTCGAGCCAGAGCCGGCGTTCCACGGCGTTCGCTACGCCCACGATTTCCCCGACGCCCCGTATGCGACCCGCTGCCGCACCATCGGCAGCCGCAACACCGGACCCGCGCTCTCTCCGTTCAACGCGTTCCTCCTTCTCCAGGGATTGGAAACACTACCGGTCCGCCTCCCGCGCCACGAGGCCAACGCGCGTGCCGTCGCGGAGTTCCTCGCGGCTCACCCCCGGGTGGCCTGGGTCAGCTTCCTCGGATTCCCGGACAATCCCTATTACGAGCTCGCGCAGCGCTACCTGCGCGGTCATGCGGTGTCGATCATGACCTTCGCCGTCCGCGGCGGACGCGAAGCTGGCATCAGGGTGTTCAACAGCGTCAGGCTGTTCAAGCGGCTGCTCAACATGGGAGACGCGAAGTCGCTCATCACGCACCCAGCATCGACGACGCACCGCCAGCTCACCCCGACCGACCTCGAGCATGCGGGCATAACTCCCGACATGGTCCGCCTGTCGGTTGGGCTGGAGCACCCCGACGACCTGATCGAAGACCTCGACCGGGCACTCGCAGCCACCGGCTGACTAGGACTGCGCGAGTACAGCCCCGTGGCGGCCGTTAGGTGTGCATGACTCGTACCGGAGTGCTCGTGTTCCCAGCCACGGCGTCGCGCCACGCGTGCCGTTGTGCAAGCACACCGGTACTCGGCCTCGAGCACGTGGCCAACCGGCCGATCGCTCAGCATGCCCTCGAGGAGATGATCGAGGCCGGTGTCGACGAGGTCGTCGTGGCCGGCCCGGCCGATGTCTTGATCGACGTCCGTGCTGCCCTCAGCCATCGTACGGGTTCGAGGCTGAAGGTCGATTACGCGATATCCGCGGACCGCTCCGAGTTGGTCGCGACGCTTCAAGCCGCAGCGCCACTCGTGGGCGCGGCACCGTGCGTCGTCCATCTCGGGGACGGCCTGCTGGACGAACCGCTCGCAGATCACATCGCGGCCATGCAAAAGGAGTCGCTCGACCTACTCTTGCTTGGTGAGTGCCCATCGGCTGGTGGGTTCGGCGGCCTCAAGCCGCTGCGGCGAGGACACGAGGGACGCGGGGCGACTGACAGCACGCGTGAACCCGGTATCGCGGTGTTCGGACCCGGAGCGTTTAGGGACGCCTGTCGCGCCACGGCGGGCGACCCGCGGGCAACCGGGCTGCGCGGGCTGGCGCGGCATCTGTCGGCTCAGGGCGCACACGTGGAAGTCAGCTCGAGCGACGGGTGGCGCCGATACCGCGGCAGCCCGCAAGACCTTCTCGAGGTCAACCGGATCGCGCTGGATCGGCTACCTAGCTCGCTCCGTCGTGTCGCACCAGACGACAACCGGATCGAAGGCCGCGTGCACATCGATCCGACCGCGTCGGTCACAACTAGCGTGATCGTCGGACCCGTCGTCGTCGGCAAGGGGGCCGAGGTCGCCAACGCCTACATAGGCCCGTACACCTCGGTCGGGGCCCACGCGCGAATCGAAGGTGTCGAGATTGACCGCTCCATCATCCTGCCGGGGGCACGCGTCATGCACGTCGGTGGACGCGTGGTATCGAGCCTGGTCGGTCGAGGAGCTCACGTCTTTCGCGACTTCTCCTTACCCCGAGCGATGCGCCTGTTCGTCGGTGAGGGCGACGAGGTCGCGCTGTGTTGAGCGGCTGGAACGCGAGCGTTCAAACGGTTGAACGTCGTCAGTCCGGGCGGCCTATTGCCCGCACTTCGCCGCCGATGACATCCTCCGCGTGTGGCGGATGGGGCCTAGAGTCGCCGCGGACATGGCGACGATACGTCATGAAGACAACATGGGGGACACTATGGAATCCTCAGCCTCGGAGCCGAGACTGAAGAGCAACACGCGACGAGTCGTCATCGTCGCCGACAATTCACTGATCGTCGAGGCGATCCGTATCGGGTTCCGCAAGAGCGGTGAGTTCAAGTTGGTCGGTCATGCCGACGGGCGCAAGACCTCAGCACAAACGATCATCGCCGTTCGGCCTGACGTGATCCTGCTCGACGACATGAACCGGTCCAACCGGGCGCTCGAGCTGATCCGTGAGGTCACGACGGTCGATGAGCAGAGCACTGTGATCGTGCTGAGCGTGCAGATGGATCCGGAGTGGCTCGAGCGGACGTTCGACGCCGGGGCGACCGCTGTCATATCCAAGGCGGCCCACCCCGTCGCCCTGGGCACGCTCGTGCGCGAAACGCTCGACCGCCACATCTTCCACCGTCCCTGCACCCGCGCAAATCCGAACACGCACCTGCCCAGCACGGCCCAGCCCGAGGATCTGCCGCTGACCAGCCGCGAACTCGAGATCCTTCGGCTCGTCGCCTCCGGCTCGACCAACAGCGAGGTGGCACGGAAACTCTGGGTCACCGAGCAGACCGTAAAGTTCCACCTCAGGAACATCTATCGGAAGCTCGACGTGGCCAATCGAACGCAGGCGAGTCACTTCGCCTACGTCAACGGCCTGGTCCACTCGCCCCTGGGGCTCGCGCCCGCGCAGCCCGAGCTGTCCGTCGTCGCCTCTTAGCTTCGCCTAACCGAAAGCTCGCCGGCGCGCAGTCGCTGGCGGCGGCGCCGTATCAAGCGCCGGAACCGAGTTCCGCGAGGGCGGCGGCGGCCCTATCGGCCACTTCCGGTTGCGCCCCCTGGCGGGCGCGGCGGAATGCCGCCTCGGCGCCGGCGATGTCACCCTGCTCGGCCAGAAGCACGCCCAGGTTGAAGGACGCGGTGACGTGTCCGCGCCCGTCGGCGCGCCGGTACGCCGCCTCCGCGCCGACGGTGTCGCCGCGATCGGCCAGGAGCACGCCAAGGTTCGACGCGCCGGCGGCATCGCCCCGCTCGTCGGCTCGTCGGTAAGCGGCTTCGGCACCGGACAAGTCGCCCCGTTCCGCATGGAGCACACCCAGGTTGAATGGTGCCGCACTGTGCCCACGTTCATCGGCCCGGCGAAAGGCCTCCTCCGCGGCGGCCATCTCGCCCCGCTCGGCGAGCAGGACACCGAGATTGAACGCGGCGCCGGCGTGACCGCGTTCGTCGGCCCGCTGGAAGGCTTGCTCCGCGCCGATCATGTCACCGCGCTCGGCAAGCAGCACACCGAGATTCGAGGCGCTGGTGGCATCGCCGCTCGCGTCTGCCTGCCGAAACGCCTCCTCGGCGCCGCCGAGATCGCCACGATCGGCCAACAGGACGCCGAGGTTCGAGGCCGACTCCACATGGCCGCTCTCGTCCACGTGCCGATGCTCGTCTTCGCCGAGCGCCGGGGCGTCCCCCAGCTCCGGTGCTTGGCGCACGTCTACCCAGCTCTCCTCTCCGAACCGACTAACCAGCCGTCGCCGACCCCCGCTCAAGGTGCGCGGATCCTTACCCTGTGCTGACACGTTCGAATCGTGGTCGGGAGTGGGTCGAGCGTCGCGCCGCGCCCGCGCTTCGCCGCCGGCCGGAACGGTCCCGTTGCTAAGGCCGGTCACGTCGTTGAGGCGCGCTGTCGGAGGAGCTGCAACGGCGTGCGGAGGATGAGCCGGAGATCGAGCCCCAGGGACCAGTCTCTGACGTAGGCGACATCTAGGTCGAGGGCCTCGAGATAGGTGGAGTTCGCCCGTGCTGCAACCTGCCAGAGCCCGGTGATGCCCTGGGGCATCGAGAACCGTTCCAGGTGGTGCGGTGCGAAGTTCTCAGCCTCGTAGGGAATACAGGGCCGCGGCCCGACGAGCGACATGTCGCCCTTGAGGACGTTGATGAGCTGAGGAAGCTCGTCGAGGCTGGTGCGTCTCAGCCAGCGCCCGGTCTTGGTGACGGCGTCCCCGCGGTCGAGCTTGAACAGCCCGTTGCCCTCGGCGGCCACCTGCAGCGACATGGTCTTGCGGATGTACTCGCGATGCGCCTCCTGGTCGGTGTCGAGCTTCATCGTGCGGAACTTGAGCGCGGTGAATTCCTTCATCCCGGTGCCCAGGCGCGTCTGGCGGAACAGGATGGGCCCCGGCGAGTCGCGGCGGATCCGGATTGCGATGTATGCCATCAGCGGCGACAGGACGATCAAGCCGATCGTCGCCGCAACGATGTCGATCGCGCGCTTGAGAATCCGCGACGTGGTCGAGCGGCGACCGGCGGGCAGGCCGATTAGCGTGAGGCCCTCGACCGCATGGACCGACACGCGCGCTCCGATCAGCTCGAACAGCCACGGCACGAGGTCAATTTGGATCGGAAGCGGCCGCAGCCGGCGCAGGAGGGCCAGCAACTCGGAGACGGGAGCATTGGAAAAGGCGATCACCACCCGCTCTACGTGGAGACGCTCGATGATCTCTGGCAGCCGATCTGGGCCGCCGAGGATCGACAGGTGTTCGGGCAGGTCGGGACGGCGAACCTTCGGTGAGCGGTCGACGAAGCCCACGACGTTCGCGCCATACTCGGGATGCTTGATCAGCTTGCGGCAGATCAGCTGCCCGATGTCGCCGGCACCCACAATCACCGTGTTCTGCACGTAAGCGCGGCTGCGCCGGCACAGTCGGCGCGCGACGGTCCGTGAAAGCGGCACCAGGATGACCGCGAGCAGCCAGAAGCCGGTCAGGCTGATGATCGAGGGACCGTTCCAGCCCTCCAGCCGGGACACCACGAGCAGCAGCCAGGCGCCGATCGTCACCAGATGGAAGACGCCGACGATGTCATCGGTCGTGCAGTGGTCGGTCCGCTCCTCGTCCCGGTGATAGAGCCCATGGACCCTGGCCACCAGCAGCCACGCCGGCAACGAGCAGGCGAACAGGACCAACTCTCGAGTCGAGCCCGGGACACCGTGACCGCCCCAGTGATGCGTGGCCACCAGGTAGGCAAGGCTGAGCCCGACGATGTCCGCGATCATCAAGCTGCGGGGCACAAGGCGGCTCCGCCTCGCCGTGGCGGGCCGGCCCAGAAGGTGGCGGGTGCGTTCGTCGACGGCCTGAGTCAGGTCATTCGTCGGTGCGACGGTCCGCGGGCGCGCATGGGGCCGCGACATATCCCGGAAACCGCGCCGTCGATCTATGGAGGTGACTGAAGGCACGCCAGCAAGCATGCCGTCGGCCGTCGCGCCCGGGAAGGCTAGGACGCTAAGACCGTCCTTTGGGAGTGCGATCCAGTCCGCCCCCGGCGTGCCTTCCCTGTCCCTTTGGTCAGGTTCCCGCTGTGTGCCGGCCACGGGCCGTGGTTTCGGGTGTCTTCGCCCGTTGGGTGGGGGTAAGGTCGAGCACCTACCCGTGATGTGAACAGCCGCACTCGAACCCGGTTGACCGACACGGCGCCCACGGCACAAAGCAGAAAGGTCTCATCCAGATGGCACGCATCTGTGTCCTACGCCAGTTCTATGTGCCGGATGATCCGCGTGTGCGGCGCGAGATCTACGCCCTCACGACCGCCGGTCATTCCGTCGACATCGTCTGCATGCGCCGGCCGGGCGAGGCTCGAACGCATCGCGAAGGATCGCTGACCATTCACCGCCTCCCGATGACTCACAAGCGGGGCGGGCTGGCTCGTTACGCCTTCGAGTACGTCGGCTTCCCGGCGCTGGCAGGTGCCTACGTGGCTTGGCTCGATCGGCGTCGACGCTTCGATCTGGTCCAGGCGAATACGGTTCCGGACTGGCTCGTGTTCGCCTCCTTCGCGCCTCGGCTTCGTGGCGTCCCGGTCGTGCTGGACCTGCACGAGTGCGTTCCCGAGTTCTTCGCCACCAAGCTCCGCTTGAGCCTCGACCATCCCGCCGTGCGCGCGCTGGGCGCGGCCGAGCGGGCCAGCATCAACTTCGCCAGCGCTGCGATCACGTGTACCGACCAGATGCGCGATGCGTTCGTGTCGCGAGGCGCGGCGCGGAACCGCATCGCGGTGGTCATGAACAGCACCGACGAGACGATCTTCGACCCTGACCGGTTCCCGCCGCTCCCGCGCCGCGAAGGTAGGTTTTCCCTGATCTGTCACGGCACGATTGAGGAGCGCTACGGACAGGACACGATCATTCGCGCCATGAAGCGGCTTCAAGGACGGATCCCCGGTCTGTCACTCGAGATCTACGGCGATGGATCGTATGGCGCTGAGCTGCGCCGCCTAGTGGACGAGCTGGGGCTCCAACAAGAGGTCACCTTCCACGGGTTCGTCCCTATGGACGAACTCGTGGCGGCCATCGCGGACGCCGATGCCGGCGTGGTGGCGATGAAACGCGACGCCTTCCGCGACCTCACCCACTGCAACAAGATGTTCGACCTGATCACGATGCGTCGACCCGTGATCTGCTCCCGGACCAGGTCAGTCATGGCCTACTTCCCGAACGGGTCACTGAAGTACTTCGACGCCGACGACGCCGCCGACCTGGCGCGAGCCATCGAGGAGCTCTACCTGGAACCGGCCCAAGCGGAGGAGCTGGTGCGGAGCGCCTCGGCCCAGAACGAGCCATATCGCTGGCCGTACCAGCGTGTGCATTACCTGGCGGTCATCGAGGACCTTCTGGCCGGCGATTCGGAGCCCGGCGATCTCGCGCTGGCCGAGCTCGTAGCGGGGCCAGTGGCGTGACGCCGGTCGGTCATCTTCGGTGGCGCAGGCGGCTCCGGCAACCGCCCGGAGCTCCGGCGAGATTCGCACGACAACGTGAGCGGTTATACCTGCGCATTCCTGCGCACCGGATTCGTAGGCGTTCATATTTGTGAACGCTCAGAGCCGGATCGCCGCAAGACCCTAGGGGTAATGTGCCAGAGTTCGTCTGCGTGGGACGGATCAGAAGTGATTAAAGCGCGCGTTGTGCTGCTGCTGTTGGCGGCGAGCGCCGCACTAGCGGGGGCGCCTGTCGCGAAATCGGCGCCGACGCGCCCGGGGCAACTGGATCACACCCCGATGCGTGAGAGCTTGCCGCGGATCACCGGAACTGCGCAGGTCGGCGACGTCCTGCACGCGCACCCGGGGCGATGGATCGGCGCCGCCGGCTTCACCTATCACTGGCAGCGCTGCAATGCGTACGGCGCACACTGCATCACGGCTTACACGCGGCGGCACGGGCTGTACTCCAAGTCGACGTTCAAGCTCACGAAGAGCGAGGTGGGTTACCGGATGCGGCTCAGCGTGACCGCGCGGAATCGATGGGGAAAGCGCACCGCGTGGTCGCACATGACCGCGAGGATCAGGAAGGCAGGTTCCCCGACCCGCAGCTCCGGGTCGACCATCCTGTGGCCTGGCGGGTGGGCCGGCGGCGGCTTCGGCTCGGGCGCTGGCGGCTCCGGCGCAGGAGGCGGAGGCGTGAATGTCGGTACGGGTCAGTCGGTGGGGTTCTGGCTGGCGTGGGACTCGAGCATGAAGGAGTCGCAAATCCCGTGGAACGCCCTGACGCAGGTTGACTTGTTCGGGCTCCAGACGACGAATGGGACCGGGCTGGACACCGCGAGCTTAGGGATCTACCCAAACGTCGACGTGCCCGCGTGGGTCCAAATGGTCCATTCGCACGATCGGCTGGCGTTGATCACGATCGGCGGGATCTCCGACCAGAACTGGCACAACGCCTGTGACGAGACCAACCGGATCGGATTTGTCTCGAATCTCGTCAACTACATGAAGGCGAACGGGTTCGACGGGGTCGATCTCGACGTCGAAGACGGTGCCTGGACCGGCATGCTCCCGCCGGTCGCGCCGTGGAGCGCGTGCATTCACGCGATCACCCAAGCGGTCCACGCGACCACCACAGCGGCGGGCGCCACGCCGATCGTATCCACCGACGTCGATCAGACGTGGATGGCACCGTATGTCGGGGGGTTTGCTGCTTATCCCGACCAGTTCAACCTGATGGGGTACCAGAGCAACTGCGACAGCAGCTGCATGGCGCGGCAGATCCAGGCCATGCAGACGAAGGGCAAGGTTTCGTCTGTGTCGAAGATGACCATCGGGATGGATGTAGATCAGGGCGACACAGGGATGACGGTCACTTCGGCGCTGTGCGGGGTCATCGCCAAATACGCCGCCGACGCCGGTTTGGCTGGGGTGATGGTTTGGACGATCCAGGGCGACGGCTCAAGCTATCCTTGCCTCGACCAGATCGCGCCGTACGTCACGCCGCCAAGCTGATCCACCACGATCGGCTTCAGCTCGAGCTCGACGGCGGGGCACGTGGCCTTCCAAAGCTCATCGTCGGTGCGGGCCCGCCGTCGTGAGGCGATCCTTACGAAAACCTCACGCAAGTATCGGCTTTCAGGGCCGTTCTCTCATCGACAGGCCAAGCTAGCGATGTCCGCTGGGCACGTGAAGCCGAGCAGGGAAGAGGAGCGCCTCGCGTGAAGAAATCGACTACATACCGCCAAACATTTCGTCGCCACCGGCTTCTACTGAGCGTTCCGATCGTGATCGCAGTGCTGATCGCGGGCGTGC
>JAFAZZ010000060.1 GCA_019239375.1 Solirubrobacterales bacterium
GGCGAGCTCCGCCATCAGCGCCTGGTCGACGTGCAGCCGGCCGCTCGTGTCGATGATCAGCACGTCCTTGCCCTCGCTCTGGGCGCGGTCGCGCGCCCAAGCGGCGATCTTGACCGGATCGCGATCGGTGCCCTGCTCGTATACGGCCGCGCCCGCCTGGGTGCCGACCTTGATCAGCTGCTCGACCGCGGCCGGGCGGTAGACGTCGCAGGCGGCGACCGCGACCGACGAGCCGTGCTGCTCGCGCAGGTAGCGCGCGAGCTTGGCCGTCGCCGTCGTCTTGCCCGACCCCTGGAGCCCCGCCATCACGACGACCGTCGGCGGACGTGGCGAGAACGACAGCTCGCGCGCGGCGCCGCCCATCAGCTCGGTCAGCTCGTCGGAGACGATCTTGACCACCTGCTGACCCGGGTTCAGCTTCCCGATCACGTCGGCCCCGAGCGCGCGTTCCTTGACGGCGTTGGTGAAGCCCTTGACGACCTTGAAGTTGACGTCGGCCTCAAGCAGGGCGAGCCTGATCTCACGCATCGCGCCGGCCACGTCATCCTCGGTGAGCGTGCCCCGCCCGCGCACGTCGGCGAGCGTGGCCTGGAGCTTCTCGGCTAGCGAATCGAACATCTGTGCTTCAGGCTACTGCGTGCTGTCACAGGGGAGACGGCACGCCGGAATATCAGTCCGCGATGCAATCGGTCCGCCGCGGCCTAGGACACGTTGACCGCCGTGTCGTCGACCACGAACGAGGTCTGGCGCGAGGCGTCCTCGCTGCCTGTGAACTTGAGCGTGACCGTCTGCCCGGCGTACGCGGCCAGGTTGAACGTCCGCTGCGCATAGCCGCTCGCGTGGTTCAGGTTGCTGTAGGTGGCAAGCGTCGCCACTACGGCGCCGCTGCTGTTCAGGACCTGGACCCTGAGCGTGTCGTACGCGGTGGTGGTGGTCGTCTCGGCGGTGTCGACGTGGAGCCAGAAGCTGAACGTGTAGTTCGAGCACCCGGCCGGGATCGAGACCTTCTGCGCGAGCGTGTCGGTGTGGGTGGTGCCGTAGCCGTCGAGCCACGCGTCCCAGTTGCCGGAGTGCGGTGGCTCGCCGGCGCTCGCAGGGCTGATCACGCCCGCGGTCGCGGTCCACGGCGAGGCGGATCCCGACTCGAACCCGGGGTTGCCGAGCAGCTGCTTGGTGGTGCAGCCGGTGGTCGGATTGACCGTCCACGTAAAGGAGGTGCTGCCGGAGGCGCCGGTCCCGTCCTTGGCGGTGACGGTGACCGATGAGCTGCCCGTGGTGGTCGGGCTGCCGGAGATGAGCCCGGTCGAGCCGTTGATCGAGAGGCCCGCCGGCAGTCCCGCAGCGCTGTAGGTGAGCGTCGCGGCGCCCGAGTCGGTGGCCTTCATCTCGAGGCTCACCGAGCTGCCGACGGTGCTCGTCTGGTTGCCGGGGCTGGTCACCGTCACGGTGTTGGCGCTTGCGCTGCCCGAGACGATCGGGTGGCTGATCTCACACCCCGAGGCGTCGTTGGCCCACGTCGACTGTACCGCGAACGTGCCGGTGGCGAGCGTGAGGTTCTGCGAGGCACCGGGTCCGGAGGAGATCCAGGCGCACTTGTCGCCGGTCTCGTTGCCCGAGCTGTCGGTCCATCCGCCCGCCGGGAACTCGTCGGTGATCGTCTCGGCGTACTCGTGGCCCGCGACGATCGAGACGCCGTCGAGCGTTCCGGCCGAGCCGCCGTTGACGAAGTTCTGGCCGCAGGAGGCGCCCATGTCGGTGATGTAGGGGAGGTTCGTGAACGCCAGCAGGCCATCCGGCGAGCTCACGGAGACGTCGCCGGTGTAGTCGTGCCAGGCGCAGAACTGCCCGCCGGGGGTGTTGAACCCGTCGGGATGCGTGCCCGTCGGTGAGACGATCACGTACTGCGCCGGCAGGTTCGAGGACTGCGTGGTGTTGCCGAAATGCGTCGCGGCGGCCACCGCCTCGCTACCGAGCTGCGCCGGCGTCGCCCGCGCGGGCGCTGCCGCCGACTCGTCGACCCAGACCCCTGCCAGGGCGCCGCCGGTTGGATACGCGACGTGTGCCGCGCTGGCCGGGCAGCTCTGCGACCCGCTTGGTACGCCCTGGCAGTACTGGGTCATCACTCCCGACCACAGCTCGCTGTTCGTGCCGAGCCCCTTGATGAACGCCTGGAGATATGGCGCCACCGCGCGTGGATCGCCGGCGAGCGTGGTGTACCCGTGGGAGTTGGT